>NZ_CAWNIB010000022.1:0-39604 GCF_963874405.1 Vibrio sp. V08_P9A1T1 | reverse complement strand
CTGTTCGCTTCCTCTATGATAGTAATCCGAAAAATTAACTAATTCCGTTTACCTCATCCCTTCGGCACATTTTTGTGGCCAGCTCTCTGTACTCAAGCTGTATCCAAGAAAGCGATCCCGAGCGTGAAATAGCCTTAATTAGATCATATTGTTACTTCAATTGGCATTAAGAGCGGTTTAGCTTATCCATTTACTCAGTAAGTGACGGATGTAACTTTTTAAAAGCACTAGATTATCAGCATAACTTTCCTTGATTATTTTAGTAATTAGGTTCGATTTATTATGCTTAGCGGTTAAAATAACGACGGTTACTTTTAGGAATTCGTTATGGGAAAGCTGTCTATTTTAGGTTTTATTGCATTAGGTGGCGCATTTGGCGCATGTGCACGTTATCTAGTTACCGAGCTATGTGTGTTCTTGTTAGGACGCGGGTTTCCTTATGGAACGCTCACCGTTAACGTTGTCGGCTCATTTATTATGGGATTATTGATCGCTGCTTTTGAGAGTGAATTACTTGCAACTGAGCCATGGCGCCAGATTATTGGTTTGGGTTTCTTGGGTGCATTAACCACATTTTCTACATTCTCTATGGATAATGTATTGCTGATGCAGCAAGGAGCCTTTCTGAAAATGGGTGTTAATGTCTTATTAAACGTGGTGTTAAGTATCTCAGCGGCTTGGATAGGTTTCCAGTTGTTGATGAGAAGTTAACGAAATCATAATTTCATCTTGGTTAATGGATAGTCTTTCCCTATAATCGTGACTCAACTTGTCGGAGTGCCATAAGGCTGAGACCGTATTTTCGGGATCCGTTGAACCTGATCAGGCTAATACCTGCGAAGGGAACAAGAGAATATAACCTGCTGGTGATCTATCTAGCGTTATATCTTTAAGATCAAAATTCCATTTTGATCAACTCTTGTGCATTAATCCGTCAAGCATTTATCCCTAGTACAAAAAAGGAAGATGCTATGTCGAGTCGCAAACAAGCGAGACTGGAAGCCAAACAATTCATTGACACATTGTCTGTCGAACCCTACCCAAATTCCTCTAAAATCTATATTACTGGTTCACGTTCGGATATCCGCGTGCCAATGCGTGAGATTAAACTAGCTGACAGCTTGGTCGGGGGCACAAAGTCCTCACCGATTTATCAACCGAATGAATCTATATGCGTTTATGACACTTCAGGTGTCTATACCGACCCATCTCATACTATCGACTTATATCAAGGTTTGCCTAAATTAAGGGAAAAATGGATCGCTGAGCGGGATGATACCGAGTGGCTTGATGAGGTCAGTTCTGCTTACACTAAAGAACGTTTATCTGATGATACATTGGACGAACTACGTTATGGGAACTTGCCAGCCATACGCCGAGCAAAGAAAGGGAAGTGCGTTACTCAACTTCATTATGCGCGGCAAGGTGTTATCACACCCGAAATGGAATACATTGCCATTCGCGAAAATACGCGACGGGGAGAGTGTATGGATGCACAGCTGAGCCAGCAACATGCAGGGATTCATTTGGGGGCTAATCTACCAAAGCGAATAACTCCTGAGTTTGTGCGTCGTGAAGTTGCCGAAGGACGAGCCATCATCCCGTCGAATATTAACCATCCTGAATCAGAGCCGATGATCATTGGTCGTAATTTTCTCGTCAAAGTGAATGCGAATATCGGTAACTCATCCGTCTCTTCATCAATTGAAGAAGAGGTTGAAAAATTGGTATGGGCAACCCGCTGGGGTGGGGATACCGTGATGGATCTCTCTACTGGGCGAAATATTCACGAAACTCGAGAATGGATTTTACGTAATAGCCCCGTACCGATTGGCACTGTGCCTATGTATCAAGCATTGGAAAAAGTAAATGGTATTGCGGAGGATTTATCATGGGAAGTAATGCGAGATACCTTACTTGAGCAAGCGGAGCAAGGTGTTGATTACTTTACAATTCATGCTGGTTTGTTGCTTCGTTATGTGCCAATGACCGCGAAACGTGTTACTGGTATCGTTTCGCGTGGCGGCTCTATTATCGCTAAATGGTGTTTAGCCCATCATACCGAGAGTTTTCTTTACACTCATTTCCGTGAAATTTGTGAAATTTGCGCCAAGTATGACGTTGCCCTTTCCTTAGGGGATGGACTACGGCCAGGATCCATTGCCGATGCTAACGATGAAGCACAATTTGCAGAGCTGCGCACTTTAGGTGAGTTGACCAAAATAGCGTGGGAATATGATGTACAGGTCATTATTGAAGGCCCTGGCCATATCCCCATGCATTTGATTAAAGAGAATATGGATGAACAATTAAAGCATTGCCATGAAGCGCCATTCTATACCTTGGGCCCATTAACTACCGATATTGCTCCGGGATATGATCACATCACTTCCGGTATTGGTGCTGCGATGATTGGCTGGTATGGCTGCGCGATGCTTTGCTATGTAACACCGAAAGAGCACCTTGGTTTACCAAACAAAGAAGATGTTAAAACGGGTTTAATTACTTATAAATTGGCAGCACATGCTGCAGACCTTGCGAAAGGGCACCCGGGAGCACAAGTGCGCGATAATGCGTTATCGAAAGCACGTTTTGAGTTTCGTTGGGAAGACCAATTCAATCTTGCATTAGACCCCGTTACAGCGCGTGCTTTTCACGATGAAACTCTTCCGCAAGAGTCTGGTAAAGTCGCGCATTTTTGCTCTATGTGCGGGCCGAAATTCTGCTCGATGAAAATCTCTCAAGAGGTTCGAGAGTATGCGCTAGATACCAAGCAAGTTGCTGCTGATGCGCTCATTTCCATTACGCTGCTAGATGACCCGTTACAAGGCATGAGACAGAAATCGCAAGAGTTTAAAGCCTCAGGATCAGAGCTTTATCATCCTGCTGTTAGTCAACAGTCAGTCGTTAGCGAGGAGTAATTAGATGATTCAATTACTTATCCCCCGTGATGACATTGCGTTGACTGCTCAAGTACAACAGGTTTTGCTATTGGCCAAGCATCATGGTTTTGATATCGATGATATTTTTTTGGGTGCCAGCCCAACTTTATATTGTCAATTAGTAACGCCTTCATACTCATCTTTGATTGGCAGCGATTGCTTAGCCTCGTGCGAAGATGCGCTAAGTGTTTTAACTGATAAGCCCAATTTATTCTTGCAATACCAAGTCAATTTTTGCGCTCAAATGCCATTTGAGCACTCCCAGAAACGAGAAACTTGTTTGGTCAAGATAGGGCTTACAGCGGCTGACTCATACGACTATGTTGATGAGTGGTATCACGGAGAAGAGCTGCGTCGTATAAGATATTCTACGAATGCTCATGCTGCTGATGCAAAGAGTGAGCACTTTGCTTGGGTTCTATCATTGTTGTGTCTCGACTTTCTACTAGAGGATGCTTTAGTGGTTGCTCGCGCGGCAATGAGTGTTTCACGTGAAACATGGCCAACGGATAGCAGATATTTTCCTCAGCTACAACATTCAGTAGCTGGCATCTTTGCTGACGATAAACAAAATCATATCTGTTTTCCAAAGATAGACAAAAATATTGGCCTTTACCCTGTTGTGGATAGCGCTGAGTGGGTCGAGCGGTTATTGAAGTTTGATGTAAAGACAATCCAGCTGCGAATAAAAGATTCAACACATCCTGATCTTGAATCACAAATTATCGCTGCTATTGAGCTTGGACAAACCTATCAAGCACAGGTTTTTATTAATGATCATTGGCAGCTTGCGATAAAGCATGGTGCTTTTGGCATTCATCTTGGACAAGAAGATCTCACCAATGCAGATTTAGCACAAATTGCTCAAGCTGGGATCTGTTTAGGTATTTCAACTCACGGCTATTATGAGATTCTGAACATCGCTTCACTAAATCCCAGCTATATCGCTTTGGGTCACATATTCCCAACCACCACCAAAATTATGCCCTCTAAGCCACAGGGGCTTGTTAGGTTGAAACTTTACCAGCAGCTAATTGAGAGTTTAAGTTGTGCCGCCAACTCAGATGAAGTTGTAAGTGCAAAAATACCCACAGTTGCAATTGGCGGAATTAACCTAGAGAACGCATTGCAAGTTTGGCAGTGCGATGTATCAGGCTTGGCCGTTGTACGTGCAGTGACAGAAGCAAAATCACCTCAGTTGGTCATTGATAGTTTCAATCGAATCATACAAAACCGATTACCAAGTCGTGCTGAGGAGGTATGTGATTATGCTTTCTGATGCGCAATTTATCCGTTATCAAAGGCAACTTGCGCTCCCTGAAATAGGTGAGAATGGACAGCAATCTTTACTTGATAGCCGAGTGCTGGTTATTGGTTGTGGTGGTTTAGGGTCTGCGGCCGTTTTGTATTTGGCGAGTGCTGGTATTGGACAACTGGTAATAGTGGATGATGACCGAGTTGAAAGCAGCAACTTACCTCGGCAGGTGATCTACCGAGAGAGGCAAATTGGTCAAACCAAAGTCGATGCGATGGCAGAGCAAATTAAAGCCATCAACCTTGATTGCAGAGTAAGAGCGATATCTAAACGCCTTATTGGTACTCAGCTCGAACTGGAAGTGCTTAACGCTGATGTCGTTCTTGACTGCACGGATAACATCCACAGTCGTCAGCAAATTAACCAGTTGTGCCGTAAACTAATTAAGCCATTGATTTCAGGTTCGGCTATTGGATGGAAGGGGCAAGTCATTGCTTTTGATCAACTGCCGTTGTCACCTTGTTATCACTGTTTAGTGCCTGATAGCGAACTGCCTGCCGCGCAGCGTTGTAATGAATTCGGTATTCTGGGGCCTGTCGTCGGAATCATCGGAACCCTGCAAGCTTTACAAGCCATCATGATATTGACTCGACAGACGATGCGTAATGCTAACCAACTGACACTGTTTGATGCTCATTTGTTTCAATTCCAAACCTTAAATGTTGTTAAAGATCCTCAGTGCGAGGTGTGCGGGTACCCACAGGCTGATCAGATGAAGGGAGAAGCCACATGTCAGATATAACGATCAAGATTAATCAGCAGTTTCATCAAGTTTCAGCGGGAACCAGTATTGCGGATCTCACCAAACTGCTTTCGATCACGATTACCGGTTGCGTGTTTGCCCTGAATCAGAGCGTAGTGCCGCGTAGTGCGTGGTCAACGACCCTATTAAGTGAAGGCGACCAAATATCGCTGTTTCAAGCCATTGCAGGAGGCTAAATGTTAACGATAGCGAATAAACAGTTTGAATCTCGCCTGTTCACTGGTACGGGGAAATTTGCCAACCGAGAGTTAATGACAAAAGCTATTGCCACATCTGGCTCACAAATGGCGACAATGGCATTAAAGCGAGTCGATCTTAATCAACTAAATGATGATATTTTAGCGCCACTTATCGAGTCAGGCGTCCATCTTTTACCCAACACATCGGGTGCGAAAAATGCGAAGGATGCGATTTTTGCCGCCCATTTAGCGCGTGAAGCGTTATCGACATCGTGGCTGAAGCTAGAAATTCATCCCGATCCTAAGTATCTGATGCCTGACCCTATCGAAACGTTAAAAGCAGCGGAACAATTAGTGAAAGATGGATTTATCGTATTACCTTATTGTCATGCTGACCCTGTACTCTGTAAGCGTTTAGAGGAGGTGGGGTGCGCGGCCGTAATGCCATTAGGTGCGCCAATTGGATCGAATAAGGGGCTGGTCTCACGAGATTTTTTAGAAATCATCATTAACCAAGCTCGTGTACCCGTGATTATTGATGCCGGTATTGGCGCGCCATCGCATGCGGCTTTTGCGATGGAATTGGGCGCGGATGCTGTCTTAGTTAACACCGCAATTGCGGCCGCGCGCGATCCGATACAAATGGCGTTGGCATTTAAGTTGGCGGTGGAGTCGGGTCGAATGGCTTATGAGGCTGGGCTTGCAACTCAGGTTCATCATGCTATCGCATCCAGCCCTCTAACTGCATTTTTGGATCAATAGCGATGAGCTTTTTAGAACGTTTCAAACAACTCGATTGGGACGATATTGCGTTATCAATCCGTTCCAAAACAGCGTCAGATGTCGAGCGAGCATTGCATAAAGAGAAGCGCGATTTGGAGGATTTTAAGGCATTAATCTCTCCTGCTGCTGAGCCTTATATCGAGCAGTTAGCGCAACTTTCTTACGCACTGACGAGGCAACGCTTTGGCAATACTCTTTCTTTTTATATCCCGCTTTATCTTTCAAATTTGTGTGCCAATGCGTGCACTTATTGTGGATTTTCGATGGAGAATCGCATCAAGCGGCGTACATTAAGTTTGCATGAAGTTGAACGTGAATTGGCAGTTATCAAGCAGATGCAGTTTGATAATGTCTTGCTGGTCACTGGTGAGCATGAAACCAAAGTAGGCATGAACTATTTCCGGCAGATACTGCCGTTGATAAAGCGTGAAGTCAGCTATGTTGCTATGGAGGTTCAACCGCTTCAGCAAGCGCACTATGCGGAGCTAAAGAGCTTAGGTTTAGATGCGGTAATGGTATATCAAGAGACTTATCATCCATCGACTTACGCTTTACATCATCTGCGAGGCAACAAAATGGATTTTAACTTTCGCCTTGAAACACCGGACCGACTTGCCCGGGCGGGGATTGATAAGATTGGTCTTGGCGCTTTGATTGGCTTGGAAGATTGGCGGGCCGATTGTTTTTACGTGGCCGCTCACCTGGATTATCTTGAAAAGAGATATTGGAAGACGCGCTATTCGATTTCGTTTCCTCGCTTGCGACCTTGTGAAGGAGGCCTGCAACCTAAATCGGTTATGTCTGACAAGCAACTGGTTCAGCTCATCTGTGCATTTCGCTTGCTCAATTCAGAAGTGGAACTCTCGCTTTCTACCCGCGAATCGGCGCACTTTAGGGATAAGCTCATTCCACTGGGGATCACCAGCATATCGGCGGGATCAAAAACACAGCCTGGAGGTTATGCAATGCAAGAGGCCGAGCTTGAGCAATTTGTGATTAGCGATGAACGTACAGCCGTACAAGTTGCCGCCGCTGTTAAAGGGCAAGGCTTTGAAGTTGTGTGGCGAGATTGGCATGCTGCCTATTCTGGATGAGGTCATGGCTTGCACGTTTCACGTGAAACATATGAATGCATTCATTAAAGTATGGTGACTTGGCTAATTAAGGTGAGTTCGAGTTAAGAGAATCATAAGTTTAAGTAAAGGCGACTCGAGGTCGCCTTTCATCTTTCTAGGTTAAGTTACTACAGGGAAACTACCTACAGCGCATTTGTTCTATCATGTTGAAGTTTAATCATGCTCAATAGATAGCGTCGCTTGGCGCAACCACGCTTTGTTATCACCCTCAACGAGTGGGCTAACTTGATCCCATACTTTTTGATGGTAGTCATTTAGCCATGTGAGCTCTGGTCGAGTTAACATATTGATGTTGATCGCGCGCTTATCAATCGGGCAACGCGTGAGTGACTCAAACCCCAACACAGAGAAATCACCTTGTGTTTCAACTTCGACCACCAGTTCTAAGTTTTCTATACGAATGCCAAACGCATCGGCACGGTAATAACCGGGCTCATTCGACAGTACCATACCCGGAAGCAGTGCGACGTTGTTGAAAACTTTGCTGATGCGTTGTGGCCCTTCATGGACACTCAAAAAGTGGCCGACTCCATGACCAGTGCCATGATCATAATCGAAGCCATTAGCCCATAGGTGCTGACGGGCAAGTACATCAAGCTGATGACCACAGGTACCTTTTGGAAAGCGTGCTCTGGCTAATGCAATGTGACCTTTCAGCACTAAAGTGAACTGTTTTTTCATCTCTTCACTGGGGTTACCAATGGCAATGGTACGCGTAATATCAGTCGTACCATCACAATATTGGCCGCCAGAATCGACAAGATAAAGTGAGTCTTGGGCTAATTGTCCTGGTTTTACTTGGTTGATGTGGTTGTAATGGCACATAGCTGCATTACTGCCTGCCGCTGAAATAGTATCAAAACTAAGATCGGCTAGAGTTGGATCTTCCTCTCTAAATGCTTGTAAGCGGTCAGATAAATAGCCTTCGTCGTGCAGTCTTTGGCTAGCCACTTCATTATCCAACCAAGCAAGAAATTTCGTCATCGCCACACCATCACGCACGTGGCACGCTTTCATTCCAGAGACTTCGGTTGCATTTTTTGCCGCTTTTAGCAGTAAGCACGGATCGGCGTCATTAATGATTTCAGCAGCGGAATTTTGTAAAGTCAGCGTAAACCATGCATTACTGGTAGCAGGATCGATCATCACCTTTTTACCTGCGAGTAAGTTAAGCTGCTTTTCTAATTGATCTGGATGGTGAACGCGAACGCCGCCACCGACATGCTTGTCAAATTCCGCAGGAAGACGAGCAGGGTCAAGGAAGAAATCGACGCTGGAGTCAGCATAAATAATGGCATGGGAAAGTAATACTGGTAATCGGGAAACATCAAGGCCACGGATATTTAGCAGCCAGCAGATGGAATCAAGTTCTGTCAGTACCGCCGCATCAATCTTTTTCTTACTCAGCTGATGAGCTATTTGCTCACGCTTATCATGGCTACTGATACCGACGAGTTCATTACCCATCAAGCGCACTGCTGAAATTGCAGCGCTAGGACGGTCTTTCCATAACTCATCGATTGGATTATTGCCGACGGCAATAAGCTGTAACTCATCAGACAATTTTGCCTGTGCCGTTTTAAGCCAGCTTGCTCGATGCATGCGCGGATCAAATCCCACTTTACTACCTGAGACCAATGCGCTTTGGAGCCAATCGAGAACGGGCTCTTCAATCAAGTGACGGTACTCAAAGGTTGCCTCTGGCACTTGTTTACGAACTTGCACGGTATAGCGGCCATCCACAAAAATAGCCGCGCTATCGTGGGTGACCACAGCCGCGCCTGCCGAGCCAGTAAAACCAGTTAACCAATGCAGGCGTTCGTTGTGTTGCGGTACATATTCCCCGAGATATTCATCTTCGTGTGGAATGATGATGGCATCAAGCCCTTGCTGTGTGAGCCAGCCACGTAAGGCTGATACGCGTTGTGCGATTGAATCATGCATCTGTGTTATATCCTTTCTCATAACCGTCCGTTGTAGGTGTAGGGAACTGTGCAAATCCATAGCAAACCCTGACTTTATTATTGTGTCTATGGGGTTGTGGCGATGGGGACGAGCTTCAATAAGCTACTCTTTTTATCGAACTGGCGCAAACCGCAGCTTCATCTGAGATGCAGTGTTTTGGTTTGGATCATCTGCCTTAACCAGCTCAATGCGGGGTCACTTTCTCTGTCTCTGTGCCAAAATAACGTATAAGCCATAGGTGGAAATTCCATCGGTAATGGCAAAACGACGAGATCCATCTGCTTGGCTACTAGGTGGGTGAAGTGGCTCGGCGCGGTAAAGATAAAATCAGTATAAGTACAAAGGCTGGCGGCACTATTAAAATCCGGTACTGTAATTGCGATGTCCCTTTCTCGGCCGATATCCGCCAAGCGATAGTCGAGTAGCCAGCGATCATTACCATCACAGCGTACTTGTACGTGACGTAGCGACAAATAGCGCTCTAACGTCCAATTATCTCGCAATGCTGGGTGGTCTTTACGTACCACGCACATTTGGCTATCTCGATAGATCTCTTGCTCACAGATATCACTGGGTGGCAGCATCGTTAATTTGGCATCGTTGATATCAATGTCCTTGCCGGTAATGCCTAAATCCAACTCACCAAGCTGCAATTTCTTAAAGGTTTGATCGTTCCATGAGTGAGTGTTGATGTTGAGATTTGGACCTTGGCTGAAAATAGCGGGCAAAAAATGAGGGAGAATTAATGGGTAGACGCTTTCTACGGCCGCAATATGAAAACGGTATTCACTGCTTTGTGGTGAAAATTGTTGTGGTTGAGTGAGTAGCTCGAGCTGATTGATGAGAGTGTCGAGTTTGGGTTTGAGATAGAGCGCCTGCGGCGTTGCCTTTAAGCCATGTGAATTACGAATAAACAACGGGTCATTAAACTGCTGACGAAGCTTGGCAAGCGATTTACTGACGGCAGATTGACTCAAACAGAGGCGATGGGCGGCGCGCGTTACGTTCAGTTCTTCTAGCAGTACGGACAGACAAACAAGCAAATTAAGATCGATTCTGGCTAATTTTTCTATATTCATCTGTATTTCCATTTGGGAATAATTGTGATGAGTATAAGCCATTTCTATTCATATCATCATTGCTCTATTATAGCCGAGTTGTAAAAGTGTGTTCTTTCTCATTACTGGAGTGTTTCGTGAAGCAAATAACCTCTGACGCGCATAGTAAGCGTCAATTGGCATTACTGATTTTGTTGGTTCTGTTTAGCCCGTTAGCGATTGATATTTATCTACCAGCTTTACCGCAAATTTCTCAAACGTTTCACGTGGAACACGCTTATGCACAAGATACGATTACTTGGTTTCTGTTTGCTATGGGAGTCGGTCAACTCTTTGCTGGCCCGCTAGCGGACAAACTCGGTCGTCGAACTGTTGCATTAGGAGGGATCAGTATTTATGCATTGAGTGCTTGCTTGGCGTGGGCCGCTCAAAGTATTGAATGGATGCTGATGGCTCGGCTACTACAAGGCTTCGGTGCGTGCGCGACATCGGTAGCGGCTTTTGCAACAGTTCGCGATATTTTTGGCCCACAACGTAGCGGCAAAATGATCAGCTACTTAAATGGTGCAATCTGTTTTATTCCTGCATTAGCGCCAATCCTTGGTAGTTGGTTAACTCAGCAATTTGGCTGGCGCAGTAACTTCAGCTTTATGGCTGGTTTTGCCGTGGTCGCGGGTTTAATGATGGTGATTGGTATGAAAGAAACCAACCCGCAAGCCACCGAACAGCAAGCGTTCTTTAAGTTATCGCGTTACTGGTCCGTATTGAAAACACCATCTTTTCTCTTCCATGCTTCATTATGTATGTTAGCGATGGCGGTTATTTTAGCCTATGTCACTTCTGCCCCAGTGGTATTAATGGAAGGTTATGGATTGACCATGAATGAATTTACTTTCTGGTTTGGACTCAATGCCATCATTAATATCGTTGCCTGCCTAAGTGCGCCGAAATTTATGGATAGGTTTGGTACCCATATGGCGCTGGTGGTTGGAATTGGCACGCTATTGGTTGCGGGGACTACCATGGTCGCGCTGGCACAACAGAAAACGGCGATTGCCTTTATGCTGCCCATTTTTATGTCATCAATCGGTTTTGCTTGGATTCTGGGAGCGGCCGCAGGAAAAGCACTGGCGCCATTTGGTGACCGTGCGGGAACCGCCGCAGCACTGCTTGGTTTGTTTCAGATGAGTGGTGCTGGCCTGTTAGTTGGTACCATGCAGCGTGTTGGGTTAGAACCTCAGATATTAATTGCACTGCAAATGTGGCTGATTGCGCCAGCGTTGTTTATCCTGTTTTCTAAAGCAGGGCGTTATTGGCATCAATTAGTGGTGAATTAATAAATTGTCACCTGCTGTTTTATATTCTTTTTAACGGGTGTATATTTAGTCACTTAATTATTTCAATTGCACTTTGGAAACGAAACAACAATGTCAATGACAACCTATGAAATGGCTCGAATTTGGGAACAACTCGACGAGTCTCCAGAAAAGGTCATGTTCGGAAAATTGCTGAATGAATTAGGCAACCAAAGTAGTGAGCGTATTCGCAGTGCCGCCAAACAAGTACCATTACCAGTTCTGCGTGATTTAGTCTTTCAGTTTCAACAAGTGATTGAAGCGCGTAAAGGCGAGCAAGTCGAAATCATGGCGAAGGAATTGGCAAAGCAGGGTATTTCGGCTGAAGAGCTTTTAACTTATCTGAACAAATAATTTATTATCAGTACCGATGCCATAGCCCGGAATTTAGTTTCGGGCTTTTTATTGCGTGGTGTTTGCGGCTTCGGTGATTAAGGATTCACATTTCGGTTAATCGGGTTCTGTAAGGAAATAAGCGTCTCTGTGGATTGCACTTCATCAATAGCCTGTAATTTGTCGATCAGCACAAATTGTAATTCTTCAATCGAGCGGCACATTAACTTCACAAAAATATTATAGGCTCCTGTGGTGTAATAGGCTTCCACCACTTCGTCCAGCGCATTGAGTTTGGCGAGCGCCGAATGGTAGTCTCGCGCGGCATTGAGATTGATACCGATAAAACAACACACGTCATAACCCAATTTTTTGGTATTGACGATCACTTCCGTACCCTGAATGATATCGGCCGATTTCATCTTTTCAATGCGAACATGGATAGTGGCAGGACTAACGTTGAACTGCTTGGCCATTTCTGCGTAGGGCGTGCGTGCATCGTCCATTAAAATTTTTAAAATGGCGCGGTCGAGTTCGTCCAGTTTAGCGGTAGTGGCTTGCATCACAGCATCCTTATCATTGAAATGGTTCGCTCAGTTTATCACTGGTCGTTGTTTCTCGTAAGCCGCCGTTTAAGAAAAGCGATAAGCTTTAGTCACGTCAGTGAAAATTGGGTAAACTCAAGCCTCCTCATTATTTCCTTTGTTTCGGAGTTAACTTGCAGCTACAACTGATTTGCGAAGTTCCTGCTCAGCAAGCACATTTGGATACATTAGCCGCGCGTTGGGGATTAAAACCATGCGCTGAGAGCCCATTTGCCTTGGTATTAACTCAGTATCGTCTTGAGTTGCGTAAACTGGATGAGCCTAAACTCGGCGCTATTTATGTCGATTTAGTCACGGGGGCGGTTGCTCACCGACGTAAATTTGGTGGCGGTAAAGGTCAGTCGATAGCCAAAGCTGCTGGACTAAACAAAGGAGCGACACCGACCGTGTTAGATGCAACGGCTGGGTTAGGTCGTGATGCTTTTGTGTTGGCCTCGCTCGGCTGTAAAGTGCAAATGGTCGAGCGGCATCCCGTTGTGGCCGCGCTGCTCGATGATGGTTTAGAGCGTGCCAAGCAAGATGCGGAGATTGGTGGCTGGGTAAGCGAGCGAATGTCGTTACTTCACGCTTCGAGTCATGATGCGCTCGAAAAACTGGCGCAAGATGAAGATTTTGTAAAGCCAGATGTGGTGTATCTTGACCCCATGTACCCGCACCCGGAAAGTAAAAAACAAACGGCTTTGGTAAAAAAGGAGATGCGCGTCTTTCAATCGCTGGTGGGCGCTGACTTGGATGCTGATGCATTATTAAATCCAGCCTTGAGTTTGGCGACCAAACGCGTGGTGGTGAAGCGTCCTGACTATGCCGATTGGTTAGACAAACAAAAGCCGAGTATGGCGATTGAAACCAAGAAAAATCGTTTTGATGTGTATGTGAAAGCGGCGATGATCTAACGCATTCAATACGTTAGCTTTGGCGAGAAAATCTCGTGGCCCATAGATGTAATTTAGTGCTTGCTTAATCGTGTTTGGAATTGTATATCTAACTAATAATTATTCCTATTCGTGATCGAGGCGTACATGAATAAGCGTTTATGCAAATTGAACCGACACGATATTACTAGCCAGCTTGGGGATATCCATCAGATTGTGGCTGCGCCAAAATTTCTTTGTCGCTCATGTGCTCGTTCATCATCGGATAAAAACACGCTGTGTAAGCCTGCTGCTATTCCGAGTGCATCGACAAAGCTTGTTTCGGAAGGGAAGAAACAACTGCGCTCTGGTACGTCAAATGGCATGACGGACAAAGGTAAAAAGGCCGCCAAGCGATCGGAAAAACAGAACAAGAAAGCGTTAAAAAAACAAAAAAAAGTACTGAAGAAGTTAGAAAAAGTGCTGAAACAGCAGCAAAAACTGTTAAAGAAACACCCTGCATTACAAGTAAAGTTTGCCGATGTGAATCAACGAATTTCTTCGGTTAGTGAACGTTCACTACAACGGCAGATTCACTAAAAACAGATAGTTTACTAAAAATAGATGGTTTACTGAAAACAGATGGTGAGTTAAACCGAGCCACGATAGCCCCTTTTTCAACAACAAAGCCCGCGATGATTGCGGGCTTTGTTGTTTTTAACGCTCAGCCTGATTCAGTGAGTACGGCTGGCAGCGACTTTGCGTTTTACCCAAGTTTCATTGACCCACAGTGAGAGCAAAATGATCACGCCGCCAATTGCAAGGCGGATTAAATCTACGTCGCGATTCCAAATCAGAATATTCACCACTAATCCGGCGGGAACCAGTGCATTATTCATAATCGCTAATGCGCCTGCATTGACTAAACAGGCTCCTTTGTTCCACACGAAGTAACCAAGCCCAGAAGCAATTACCCCTAAGTAGATCAAAATACCCCATTGCAAAGAGGTAGTGGGCAGTCTTTCACTATTGCCAAACAGTAAAAATGCCACGCTTGCTACCACCAATGCACCTAAGTAGAAATAACCGAATACGCTGTGTTGCGCTAAAGTAATGGTCTCTTTTTCCATGACGTATTTATAAGCCACTTGGCCGATAGCAAAACAGAGGTTAGCCCCTTGCACCACCAAAAAACCCAGCAAAAAGTGCTCGTTTATTGCTGCAAATTTAATAAAAACGGCACCGATTACGGCAATGGCCGCCGTCACTAAGTACCACGGAGAAAAGCGGCCTTTCAGTAGATCGTAGATCAGCGTGACGTAGATTGGTGTAAACACCGTAAACAGCAAAACTTCAGGAACCGATAGCAGTAAAAATGATTGATAGTAGAAACAGTACATCAGGCCCAGTTGGATTCCACCAATGGTCATCAACTTAGCGATCAACGGAGCGGGAACGGTTTTAAACCTGATCAAAGGTAGAAATACTAAGCTCGCTAATGCAACGCGCATCCAAACCGCGAACCAAGAATCAACTTGACCGGCGAGATAAACGCCGATCAAGCTAAATGAAAATGCCCAAAGTAGGGTGACTGCAGAGAGATAGGCCATAACAAACAACGCTGAACAGTAAATAACCCGCAGTCTAACCGAGTTTTGGCTTGTCGTCAGTCGTGAAGTGGTATTACAAGCATGTCGACTGGCGAACAGTTAATCAGTTGCCGAGTGGATGAGAGTAACTTGCTCCAAAAATCTTGATGATGACCGCAGACCACCAAATCAACACTGAATTCAGCGATGGTTTCGCAGAGCTCATTACTGAGGTCGCCGCTGCCTACTAGTGTATGGCGGATAGGGTATTGCGCGTGTTCCGCTAAGGCTTGCAGCTGCTTTTGTGACGCTTCCATCGCGTGATGTTGAGTTTCTGCTAAATTGATATCAATGAGTCCGGTATACAGCTCGGCATAGTTGACATCAATGTGAATGAAAGAAACGTCAGCATCGAGTGGTTTTGCCAGTGCAACAGCTTTGTCGACTAAGAGTTTACTGTCTTCTGAAAGATCAATGGCAACCAAAATATGTTGATAACTCATTGTATTATCTCCTGATGGGGTACTGATTAAAGATTAGCACTGAGGCCGAGAGTTTTTTGTCGTCGTGATCTCATATCCGCATACCTGACTCAAAGTGTTATGGTGAGGTTCATGGTATAGTCAATTCAAATCGTTACATAAACTAGGAGTCGACATGTTGTCACAAGCTATGGTTGAAAAACTGAATGAACAAATTAATCTGGAATTTTTTTCATCCAATCTATACTTACAAATGAGTGCTTGGTGTGAAGATAAAGGATTTGAAGGTGCTGCCGAGTTTTTACGCGCTCATGCCGTAGAAGAAATGCAGCACATGCAGCGTTTATTCACCTACGTGAGTGAAACGGGTGCACTGCCTATCCTTGGTGCGATCGCAGCGCCAAAACATAAGTTTACGAGCCTTGGTGAAGTGTTTCGCGAAACTTATCAACATGAGCAGATGATTACTCAGCAGATTAATAAACTCGCTCATGCGGCGTTCACATCTCAAGACTACTCAACGTTTAACTTCCTTCAGTGGTACGTTGCGGAGCAACATGAAGAAGAGAAGTTGTTTAAAGGGATTTTAGATAAGCTAGAGCTTGTGGGTGATGATGGTAAGGCGCTGTTCTTCATCGACAAAGACCTAGCCGCAATGGCAAAAGCCGGCTCATCTTCTGTAATGGATACCCAAGCTGTGTAATCGCAGCAGAAAGAGTATGAAGCGATCGTCTTTTTCTTTGGGTTCTATGCAAAGGTGTAGGGAGGAAAAGATGATCACTGGGGATACAATTTTATTTGCGCTAATGCTGGTCACTGGGGTTAACCTAGTCAGGTATCTTACGGCGCTACGCTCACTTATTTACATCATGCGTGAAGCTCATCCATTGCTTTATCAACAAGTGGATGGCGGTGGCTTTTTTACCACTCACGGTAATGTCACCAAGCAGGTTCGTCTTTTCCACTATTTGAAAGGTAAAGAGTATCACCATCACCACGATCCCCTATTTACGGGCAAGTGTGATCGCGTTAGAGCGCTGTTTATCTTGTCGATGTCATTGCTGGCGGTGACAACCTTCGCGGCTTGTATCGTATAACTGAGCCAGTCATTGTATTGATTAAAGGAGCTATCGTGCTCCTTTTTTATCGTCTGTATAAAGTCATCGACTTATTTCTTCACTATTATGCATCTTCATTGTGCGGCGACTATTATTAGCAAGAGCAATCGAAAGGAGAAAAATAATGGATGAAAAAGCACTGCTCGCACGTTTGAATGAGTTACCTCGTATTCAACAAGTATTACAAGAACTACTCGAAATGGTTAATAAGGAAGAGGTCGATTTTGGTGCGCTCACAAAAAAAATTGCCATGGAACAAGTGTTGAGTGCGCGGCTGCTTCGCCTTGCAAATTCGGCACATTTTGGCGGAAGCCGCACAGTGGCCTCTATCAATGATGCGGTGATTCGTGTCGGAAGTGGCTCGGTGAGAACTATGGTGGTGGCATCGGTATTATCCAGTGCTTTTCCTAAAATTGACACCTTGGATCTGCAGCAATATTGGTCCGATACCTTTGAAATTGCCATTATCGCCAGCAAACTGGGGGCCGCTTGTAAACTCGATGCCAATAGCGTTTTTACTACCGGAATATTGCACAACATTGGCCAATTGATGATCCACACATTAGCGCCGCAAGAAGCGTTGAAAATTCGCCTTTGTGTTGATGCTGGTGAAGTTGAACTAGAAGCACAACAGCAAATCATCCATACCGATGCGAATGTACTGGGGGCGAAGCTAGCCAAAGCTTGGAAGTTTCCTGATGAGATGGTCGATGCGATCGCCTACTCTGCGCAGCCAGAAAAAGCGCAGCTTTCACCAAAACTTGCCCGTGTATTGCATTTTGCCCGTGATATCCACCATCAATGGGACATCCTGACCGAAAAAGAAAAACGCTTATTTCTGGCTGAGCACCCAGATGCTCGTGTACTGGCAATATCTGCCACATTTGCTGAAACAATTGACGCCGTTCGCGGAAAAGGGCGCGAGCTTGCCGAGCAGCTCGTCTAATACCGTCGCTGGTGGATTAACCTTGTCTTCACTCAATTAGTCGTTAAAATGTCCCCCATTGATAAGGATGTACGCCACCAGCGCTGCATCCTTTTTGTTTGTCATTAGGTGCGTGTGCGTCTAATTAAATGAAGGTGAAAGCATGAGTCAGTCGTTTGATGTTGTCGTTATTGGTGCTGGCGCCGCCGGGCTAATGTGCGCCGCGCAAGCTGGCCTGCGCGGGCGCAGCGTATGCGTTCTCGATCATGCCAAAAAGCCTGGCCGTAAAATTTTGATCTCAGGTGGCGGTCGCTGTAATTTCACCAATTATGAACTATCGGCCGCTAACTACTTATGCCGCAATCCCCATTTCGTTAAATCAGCGTTATCGCAGTACAGCCAGTGGGACTTTATCTCGCTGGTCAGTAAATACAATATTGCGTTTGAAGAGCGCGATCATGGCCAGCTCTTTTGCCTTGATTCGGCGAAGGACATCGTCAATATGTTGCTAAAAGAGTGCGATTTACCGACGGTCAAGCAGCGTTATCAAGTCGAGATTCAATCGATAGATAAGGTGCCAAACGGCTTTCAGCTCACCACCAATGACGGGCCGATCGAGTGCCAGTCATTGGTAGTCGCAACGGGCGGCTTGTCGATGCCCAAGCTTGGTGCGACTCCTTTTGGTTACAAAATTGCAGAGCAGTTTGGACTGGCGGTGATCCCAACCACGGCCGGGCTCGTGCCTTTTACACTGCATAAACAAGATAAAGAAGATTTCGCCGAACTGGCCGGCATTGCCATTCCAACTGAAATCACTACTGAAGATGGCACTGTGTTTAAAGAAGCACTGCTGTTTACTCATCGTGGTTTATCTGGGCCAGCGGTGTTGCAAATTTCTTCTTACTGGAAAGCGGGGCAGAAGGTCAGTATCAACTTAGTGCCGGAAGTAGACATCGAGCGGCTATTGAATGAATCACGTGAAGCACACCCAAATCAAAGCTTAAAAAACACACTCGCGAAAGTACTGCCTAAGCGTTTGGTTGAAGTGCTGATTGAGCGCAAAGCTTTTGTCGATAAACCGCTCAAACAGTTAAACCCACACGAAATAACCGCTATCGCACACGACTTACAACATTGGCCGATTCTTCCCAATGGTACTGAAGGTTATCGCACAGCCGAAGTCACATTAGGTGGCGTAGACACCGATTGCCTCTCATCGAAAACCATGGAATGCAAATCGGTTCCGGGCCTCTATTTTATTGGTGAGGTAATGGATGTGACGGGCTGGCTTGGTGGCTATAATTTCCAATGGTGTTGGTCAAGCGGTTATGTCGCCGGACAGTGGGTGTAAGTGTGTAGAGAAGACCCAAAAGGGGTGACGAGGATCACCCCAAGGATACAAACTTTATTATCTCTACACCGTGCTTTCACGAACGGACTAGCCTGTCTCATTTGTAGGCGTTGATAGCCTCACTTGCCCGCAACGGGGCAAGGCGTTGTTCAAAGAAGGTCGGCTGGTTTTTGCACCAGACGCAATATCAGGAAAAATCTTCTCGCCCTTACATTACTCAAGCGAATGCGTCTGCATATCAAATGCTTGGTTCTTTGTACTTACCCTTTGATATCCAAAAATCATAACCATAAATCATAAAAAGTTCGCGCTATCCTTCTGCTTTTTGTTTACTCGAAGGTTGAACATAGCAACGGCTTTTTCATGCTTATCACTTTTAGCTCAAAGCATGTGATTCGACATGCTGTAAAAGTATGAATAAATGTGCATTTTATTGAACCAGTAAACGGCTAAAAATTATATTCACAACGGATGTAAACTCATCTGGATGAAATCAATCTTCTACATTTACTCACAAATAAAGACATGACCTTTTACTCATCCTCACGTCCAATAAGATGCATCTCTATACATCATACCGCGGTGATAATATAGCGCCTTCCACAGTGCTGACTATGGTTCGCTTAGATATCGTTTGAACAAAGCCTAATTTTATAAGGATTTGAAATGAAAACATCTTTTACATTTACGGAGCCTCAAAGCTATTCCCTCGAACGGGCAACATCACTACAAGAACCATTCTTTGTTAAACAGGTAAAGAATGTACCAGTCAGTGTAACGCAAAGCGCTTTGGAGCTTCGCCAGCGCCGGGTAAAAGATATGGATGATAATCGGTTCCTCTCTGAACCGAGTGATAAAATTAACTTATTAAAACATGTGCAAGAGAAGCTATGCCAAGGGGTTACGCCTCAAGAACAACCAAGCGCCTTTGTTGTTACAGGGCAAATGGGCGCTGGGAAATCGACCGCGATAAAAGCATGTTCGTCACAGCTCAAGAATAACTGTGTGGTGGTTGATTATGATGAACTGAAAAAATACATTCCAGGTTATTCGGAGTTAGCAAGCAATGGGCACCCAAGCACGGTGTCAAACTGCCAACAAACGGCGTTGTTTCTCTGCGAAGGTTTAATAAAGTACGGACTTGAAAAAAAATTCAACATGGTGATACAACGCTCCATGTTAGATCAGCAACACTCAATATTACACGTTCTGGATGACTGTAAAAAACATGGCTTTAAGACTCATTTGACGGTGCTGGCCGTTGATAAGTCGTTAAGTATGATGGGGGTTTTCACAAGGTATGAGTCAGCACTTAAAAGTATTAGAGAAGGAAAGTTAGTCCCTGATGGTGCTAGAAGAACGCCATTGAACAAACATGATGAAGCTTATAGCGATATGGAAAGTGTCGAGAAGTTTCAAGAGCTTCTTCCATTATTAGATACGATCACTGTGACCTCAAGAGCGGGAATAGAGCTCTATACAGGAAGAAATCCTGACGAAATTGTCAAAGCTTTACAAGATGGTCGAACGGCTAGTAAAAACGATAAACATTTACAGATGGAGGCATTTAACACTCTAATCGGGCTAGTGCGGTATAACGTCCAATTCCCCAATTACGACTATAACTAAGTGGTCGATTCTGTCGAAACCTTTGACGTTTTAAGTCTAGATACCCTCTGGTAGGTCAGTGTATCTAGAGGCCGTTACCTGTACGTCAAGAATAAGTTTTGCGATAGAAGCCATCCTCAACGATAAATGTCACTAAAAAGCACTGTCAAAGCATGGATAGTTTTTTAGAAAAAAGAAGAGCTGCACAGGTTAGCCCTTCTTTTTTGTTGTGTGGCAATGAGTTGCTTCTAGCTGGATTTATTTTGTTTATAGCGGTCAAAGATAACCGCCGCGAGCAAAATAGTTCCTCGCACTACGTATTGAGAAAAAGGTGACATATTCAGTAGATTCATCGCATTCTCTACCGTACCGAGGATGAGCACACCCGCAATAACGTAAGATACTTTACCTATCCCGCCTTTGAGCGATACCCCACCGAGCACACAAGCAGAGATGACCACTAACTCAAAACCGACGGAAGTCATCGGCTGACCGCTGGTCATACGCGCGGCTAAAATAACCCCAGCGAGCGCAGAGATAAAGCCAGAGATAGTGAAAATGATGATTTTAGTTTTTACGACGTTGACACCCGCTAATCGTGCGGCTTCTTCATTACCGCCAATCGCTAATGTATTGCGCCCATAAACCGTACGGTTTAGCAAAAAGGCAAAAATAGCGAAGGTGACTATGGTTAACCAAATTGGCGTTGGGATACCAAGTAAAGAGGAGTTACCTAGGGTGAAGAAATGTTCTTCAGTGATCCCAACCGCCTTACCGTCAGAGATGATATAACCAAGACCACGAGCTATTTGCATCGTTGCGAGAGTCGTTATCAGCGCATTGATCTGCAATTTGGCAATAACGAAGCCATTTAGCAAACCAAAGAGTACACCTGAAAGTAAGCCTGCGCCGATACCCAATACCACACTGCTGGTTGCGTTAATCGCTACCGCCGTGACTACGCCAGAGCAGGCAATAACCGAAGCAATCGAGAGATCTAAATCCCCGCAGGCTAGGCAAAATAGCATGGCGCACGCAACCATGCCGCTCATAGAAATAGCCAGACCGAGCCCTTTCATATTAATGAATGTAGCAAAATAAGGGACAAATAAACTGCAAAGCAAAAATAGGCCAGCAAAGACCATCAGCATGCCGAACTTATCCCAGATGGAAGAGAACTTAAAAGAGCGAGTCGGGCTCTCGGTATTGTCTATTTTGGTTGAACTCGTTACAGCCATTAGGATATTCCTTTTTACGCAGCGACGTCGTTGCCAATCATGGCAAGACGTAACGCAGATTGTTCGTTAAATTCAGTTCGTGTTAATTCACCCGTTACTTTGCCATCTTTCATAACCAGTAATCGGTCAGCGATACCAAGCACTTCAGGCATGTCACTAGAGACAACTAAGACAGTCACGCCATTTTCTGCCAATTTGAAGATCAATTCGTATATCTCAGACTTAGCGCCAACATCAATGCCGCGCGTCGGCTCATCTAGCAAAATGACGCTCATATCGGTAGATAACCAACGACCAAGGATCACTTTTTGTTGATTGCCACCGGAGAGCTCGCCAATGGGTTGATCTAACGAAGCAGTTTTGACGTTTAATGACTGGTTTTGTTTGAGGGCATTGCTCGACTCCCACTGGAAGTTGATTAACCCGCCAAGCTTTAGATGCCATGGACGAGCGCTGATGTTGGTGTTTTCTTGCACCGATAAAATAGGCACGATACCGTCTGCTTTGCGATCTTCAGGGCATAAGGTAATACCAGCCCGAATGGCGTCTTCAGGTTTAGTAATCCGTATTTTTTGTCCGTGAAGATAAACCTCGCCCGCGGTGGCTTTTTCTGCTCCGAAAATCAAGCGGGTAAGTTCTGTTCTGCCCGCACCGACCAGACCAAACAAACCTAATATTTCGCCTTGCTTTATTTCTAGCGAGAGAGGAGCGGTGAGCCCTCTGCCCATCAGGTTTTTAATCGCTAATCCACTTTGACCAAGAGGACGGGAGCGGTAGTTGTAAATGTCATTGATTTCCCGGCCAACCATTAACTCAACCAAACGGTCATGAGTGAGAGTCGAAAGGTCATAACAGGTTTGCACATGGGTACCATCTTTGAAGATGGTGATTGCATCACACAGAGCGAATATTTCTTCCATACGATGAGAAACGTAAAGAATGATTTTGCCGTCGTCGCGCAATTCGCGGATCACTTTAAATAGGTTTTCAATTTCACGTTGAGACAAGCTGCTGGTTGGTTCGTCAAAAGCGATGATGTGCGCATTGCGACTTAGCGCTTTGGCAATTTCAACCATCTGCCACTGGCCAATAGAAAACTCTTTTAATGGGCGAGAGGGGTCAAAATTTTCCCCCAAGCGCAATAACTGTTTACGTGCGTTGCGATTGAGAGTTTCGGTATCGACTCGGCCATGTTTAGTGGGAAGTTGCCCTAAGAAAATGTTTTCTGCCACGCTGAGTTCAGGAACCAAATTAAGCTCTTGATAAATAATGGCGATACCTTGCTCTAATGCGTCAACCGTCGATTGAAATGTTACTGGATGCCCATCAATGAGCAGCTTGCCGTGGGTGGGTTGATGCAGCCCGCTTAGCGTTTTCAATAGAGTCGATTTCCCAGCCCCATTTTCTCCCATTAAGGCATGAACACTACCGCTGTTAACGCGAAAGCTAATGTCGGTCAGTGCCTTAACACCCGTAAAGTGTTTTGATATTTGGCAAAACTCTAAGCAAGAGTGTGAAGCTGCCATAGTCTGTACTCCTGTTTACTTCGCGAAAGCGGTACGAAGAAGCTGTACCGCTTTTAGCCATTGACGACGAACGCCTTACAGGCCTTTCTTCGCCAGTTCTGCTTCGTAGTTGTCGCGAGTAATTAAGACAACGTCCGTCACTTCAACGAATTTTTGTGGTTCAACACCGTCTTTCACCCATTTATAAAGTGATTCGATGCTTTTGAAGCCGTGTACATCTGGGCTCGGTAAAAGAGAACCATAGAACCCTGTTGGTTTCGATTTAGCTAATTCACTGACAGCATCGACGCCATTAATGCCAACACCAATAACATTACTTGCGTTAAACCCTTGTCCTTCTGTCGCACGAACTCCGCCGAGAACGGTATTGTCGTTCATACCGACGATAAGCCACTGCTTGACCATTGGGTATTGCACCAGTAGCGAGTTTGCTGCATCCAGAGCGCCAGGGATGTCATTTGCTTTGGTTGGCACGCGGTAAATTTGGTTGGATGGGAAACCCGCTTCTTTCAGTGCCTTAATCGAACCATCGACACGACGACGCGCGGTATCCAGCTCGTCTGCGGTTATGGCCATAACGCCCGTTGTTGCGGTATCCCAGCTACGTTTTGTCATCTCTTTGTACAGTTCAGAACCTTGGCGATAACCAATTTCACTGGCAGCCATCATCACCAAAGGCACGTTTGTCATTGGTTCGCCTTTCGCATTAAGGAACTGGTCATCAACCGTGATGACTTTCAAATCGTAGCTTTTTGCTTTAGCCATAATTGCAGGCCCAAGCTTAGGGTCTGGTGTGCAGATGACAAAGCCTTTGGCGCCACTTGCCGCTAGCGTATCGATAGCGTTCAGTGTTTTTTCTCCATCAGGCACCGCCATTTTGATCACTTCAAAGTTATATTGCTTACCTGCTTGCTCAGCAAAATTCCATTCTGTTTGGAACCAAGGCTCTTCAGGTTGTTTTACCAAATAACCTAATTTGAGTTCATCGTTGCTACCGAAAAAGGCATTAGCAGAAATACTGAATAATGCGGTTCCGGTAAGTATTGCGGCAGCGAGTGTGGTTTTTATGCTTTTCATCTTATTTGTCCGTCCACTGGTAGGGTTGTTTCATCTCCATACTTAAGGAAGTTGACGAGCTTTGAAGTGATGAAAATCACAGCAGAAAAATGTAGCGTTTTTGTCCATTTATGTAGCGAGGTAGGGCATGAAGTACCTCTCACTTTTTATGGTTTTATGTGTTTGATTTTATATGTTAATCGGCTATTTAGCGTTTTTATGCGCTTTTTTTTCTGGAAAAAAGCTGAAGTGATGATTTTAAAACCATTAGCACAGAATGAGTGTGTCGACTAATTTATCCATATTTTTAGCTATTGGGTTCATGGTGATATTGACGTAAGACCGTTATAAAAATAGGCAGTTAATCGGTCTGATGTGGAGTGACCATGAATAATTTGAATATAGATTCACCTTACGTGATCGGCTTAGATTTTGGCTCTGATTCTGTACGAGCTTTATTGGTGAATGCTCGCAATGGTGAAGAGATTGCGTCTGGCGTGGCTAACTACCCAAGGTGGGCAAAAGGACAATACAGCGACTCGAACCAATCTCAATTTCGTCATCATCCTCTTGATTATATTGAGTCTCTGACCATTGCTGTCCGAGAAACGTTGGCGCAGGTTTCCACGGAGATCGCACAATCTGTTGTTGGCATTGGCGTGGACAGTACGGGTTCAACTCCAGCCCCTATCGATAAAGAGGGCAATGTGTTGGCGTTGCTTCCTGAGTTTGAGCATAACCCCAATGCCATGTTTATCTTGTGGAAAGATCATACTTCCGTGACCAAAGCGGAACGCATTAATGAGCTGGCCCATTCACACACTTTTCCAGACTACACCAAATACATCGGGGGATTGTATTCATCGGAGTGGTTTTGGGCGAAAGCCGCGTGGGTAGCGGAACAAGATGCAGGGCTTGTTCCTTATATCCATAGCTGGGTTGAGTTGTGTGATTGGGTTCCAGCTCTCCTTGCAGGGTGTCAGCATCCTAAAAATTTACGCCGCGGTATTTGTGCTGCAGGGCATAAAGCGATGTGGCATGAAAGTTGGGGCGGTTTACCTTCGCAAGATTTTTTATCGGCCATTTCTCCCACGCTCGATGGCATGCGAGATCGAATGTTTACTGAGGTATACACCTCAGACCAATTAGCTGGGCATCTGAGTGCAGAGTGGGCGCAGCGGCTAGGCTTACCAGAGGGAATTGCCATTGCCATTGGTGCTTTTGATTGCCATATGGGCGCGGTGGGCGCTGGCGCTGGCGAACATGACTTAGTGAAAGTTATTGGTACGTCAACATGCGATATTTTGATGGTGGATGCACAAAGTATCGGTGATCGAACCATTCATGGAATATGTGGCCAAGTTACAGGTAGTGCGATGCCAGACTTAATGGCACTGGAGGCTGGGCAATCAGCATTTGGTGATATTTATGCTTGGTACAAACGTGTGATGTTGTGGCCAATCGCACAACTGGCTAAGCAAAACCCACAATTAGGAATTGATCTGGACGCCGCTGAGGCCTTGTTAATTCCTCAACTTACGGCGGAAGCACAGTCAAAACGTCTGCAACTGGAAACGCCTCTTGCCTTAGATTGGCATAACGGGCGGCGAACGCCTTATGCTAATCAGCGTCTCAAAGGCGCAATCACGGGGCTGAACTTAGGCTCTAGTGCACCAGATATCTTTGCATCACTGGTGGAATCAACGGCTCATGGTGCGAAATCAATCGTCGATTGTTTCGTTGAGCAAGGTGTCGAAGTGAAACGTGTCATCGCCATTGGCGGAATTTCTCAGAAGTCACCATTTGTGATGCAAACCTGTGCCAATGTCATTGGGCGAGAGATCGCCGTTGTCGCTTCAGAGCAGTGTTGTGCATTAGGTGCGGCCATTTTTGCGGCTGTTGCGGCTGGGGTTTATAGCGATGCCGAGCAAGCTCAAACTCAAATGGCGAGCCCAATCTGCGATGTTTACTACCCAGATGCTGATACCAAAGGGACCAGCGAATGGCGTTATCATGCTTATCGCCAGTTAGGGCAGCAGATCGAACAATTTTCTGAATTCTTGTTGGCACAGGAGCGTACTGATGAGTGTTAAGACTTCTCTAGGCTTCGATTTAGCGAGCGACCCACAAGCAAAGCAACGTCTGAGTGAGCTTCGGCAGCAAGTATGGCAAGCCAATATGGCGCTACAGACCCACGGTTTAGTTACCTTTACTTGGGGCAATGTATCAGGCATTGACCGCTTAACAGGGTTAGTTGTGATTAAGCCAAGTGGCGTCGAATACGAAGCACTCAATGCCGGCAATATGGTGGTGGTTGATCTGAATGGCTTAGTTGTCGAGGGCGATCTTAAACCCTCTTCTGACACCGCTACCCATTTGGCCTTATATCGCGCTTACCCAGAACTTGGCGGCATTGTGCACACGCATTCTCCTCATGCCACCTCTTGGGCTCAAGCAGGTAAAGCCATTCCAGCATTGGGTACTACTCATGCTGACTATTTCTACGGCAGCATTCCCTGTACTCGCCCCTTGACCAATGCCGAAATCGCAACCGACTACGAACACCATACAGGCAAGGTCATCATTGAAACGATCAGTGGTGGTGAAGTGTTGGCCATTCCTGGGGTTATTGTTAATGAACACGGCCCATTCAGCTGGGGTAAGGATGCTGATCACGCCGTTCATAACTCAGTTGTCATGGAGGTTGTCGCCAAAATGGCGCTGCAAACTTTGCAGATCAACCCTCAAGTGACATTCATCAATCAAGCCCTACTGGATAAACATTACTTACGTAAACACGGAGCTAATGCTTATTACGGTCAAAGTAATGTAAAAAATAAATAAGGGATAACAATGAACACGTTTACCAATCAACAAGTGTGGTTTGTCACTGGGTCGCAGCACCTTTACGGACCTCAAGTATTACAAAATGTCGCGCAAAATAGCCAAGAAATTATCCATGGTTTAAATCACTCTCCAGCCATTTCAGTTCCTTTGGTGAACAAAGGTACAGTGAAGACGCCAGATGAGATATTAGAGGTTTGTCGCCAAGCCAATAATGATGATTCATGTATTGGTCTCGTGCTTTGGATGCACACATTCTCGCCTGCAAAAATGTGGATTGCGGGGTTAAGTCAGCTCAACAAGCCGTTCTTGCATCTTCATACTCAATTCAATGCGGCCCTACCTTGGGATGAAATTGATATGGGTTTTATGAACCTAAATCAAAGTGCCCATGGTTGTCGTGAGTTTGGTTTTATTGGCACGCGACTGGGGATTGATCGAAAAGTAGTCGTGGGGCATTGGGAGAGCCCGATTGTTCACCAACAGGTGGATGATTGGTGCCGTGCAGCGATTGCTATTCATGAAGGGAAGTCGCTTAAAGTAGCGCGTTTTGGCGACAACATGCGTCAAGTCGCGGTGACGGAAGGAAACAAAGTCTCTGCGCAAATTCAATTTGGTTATGAAGTTCATGGCTATGGCTTGGGTGAGCTGAGCGAGAGCGTCAATCAAGTTTCAGACAGTGATGCTAAGGCTTTAATGGATGAATACGCTTCTTGCTACACCATGAGCCCTGAACTTTTCAAAGACAGCGCAAGTATCAATATTCTAACCCAAGAAGCGAAGTTGGAATTGGGTATGCTGCGTTTCTTGGATTCCGTGGGCGCGAAGGCATTCACCAACACCTTTGAAAATTTATCGGGTATTTCGAACTTGCCGGGCTTGGCCACACAACGCTTGATGGAAAAAGGCTTCGGGTACGGTGGTGAGGGGGATTGGAAGACCGCAGCGATGACTCGCATCATGAAAGTGATGGGGCAAGGCCGAGTGGGCGGAACATCGTTCATGGAAGACTACACCTATAACTTTGGTCAGCAAAGCCAAGTGCTCGGCGCTCATATGCTGGAAGTTTGCCCTTCCATTGCTCAAGACAAGCCAAAGATTGAAATTCATCGTCACACTATTGGCTGCAAATGCGATATTGCTCGTATGATATTCAGCGGAAAAGCGGGGCCTGCGGTAAACGTATCTTTGATTGATCTTGGAAATCGCTTTCGCATGATAGTCAATACGGTCGATACTCAAGCTCCACCACAATCGCTACCTAAATTACCCGTGGCGCATGCGTTATGGACGCCGCAACCCAACCTTGAGACGGCGGCCGCAGCATGGATCCATGCGGGTGGCGCGCATCATACCGTATACAGCCAAGCGGTGAGCGTTGAGATGTTAGCGGATTATGCCGAAATGGCGGGGATCGAAATGGTATTAATCGATAACCAAACCTCCTTGTATCCATTCAAGTCCGCACTCAAAACAAACAGCGTTTATTACCGTTTATCTTCAGGTATTTAAACCCGCGGAACACTCCCTCATCTGAGGGAGTGTTCATTAAGCTATGGTGTGAACATGAATGCTCTTCCTTTATCCACTGGCTTACCATTACTGCGTTATAAAGAGTGGTATTTGGAATTAAAAGCCGATACACCCGATCAATTTCAGCTGTGTTGTGAGGATAAACCTGTATTCGTTGGGCAGCTTGAGCTGATCAACAATGGGCTTATCATTGATATGTGCTCTGTGGTTTGGCATTTCAGATCTAAGCAAAACCATTTAGAGCAGTGGTGCAACATTCAGCTTAACGAAACACTCTCATTGAGTATGACTTACACCTTTTTTCAAGGTGCATTGGTGATTGATTATCTTGCGCGAAATAGCATCCCAACTCGGCTTGATATTCGACATCACATTACTCAAACAGACGTTAGCCACCAACTGGCCACGCAACCTGAAGACATCATCTCTTCGATTAAAGGTTGGCAAAGAAAACGTAATGACCAACCCAGTGAATACTTAATCGAACCCGTAGGACATGGCTTCTGTGAGGCTTTTTCTGCGACCCAATGGATAGTCTTAGATGAAAAGTGTGAACTGAAAAATCGTACTTAACGAAGAGGTTGCTTACACTACACGTAAATTACAGTGAATATTGCCCCCATGCAGAATAACCCTCTAAAACCTGGATATAACTTTAATGCTCATTTAGTGGCTGGACTAACGCCAATTATTGAGGGAGATGAACTGGATTTTACGATTGATCGACCTAATGGCATGAAAGGTTTTATTGTCAATTTTACGAGCAAAGGTGAGGGAACCATTTTTTATGGCGAAGATGAGTTTCACGTGAAACCTGGAGACTTACTTCTTTTCCCTCCAACAGCGGCTCACTATTATCATCGAAAAAAAGATTGTGCTTCTTGGTTTCACCGTTGGGTTTATTTTCGGCCACGAGCCTTTTGGCATGACTGGCTAACATGGCAACAGCAAAAAAATGGCGTCTATCTAACGCAAGGGTTGGATGAGAATACCATTCGCTATATTGAAAACCTGTTTATCGATATTGAATACACTTCAAAACAAGATGTCCCTTATCGAAATGATTTATCGATTAACTTGCTCGAACAATTATTGATTAGATGTAAGACACTGCAACCGGATGTCGTCAGCAAACCGCTTGACCCTAGGGTGGTGGAAGCGATGAATTATATGACGCAAAACCTCAATCAAGACTTCACTATCGAGGATGTTTCGGCCCATATCTGTTTATCACCATCGCGTTTAGGTCATCTATTTCGTTCTGAAATGGAGATGACCATAACCCAATGGCGCGACGACCAGAGGATCAGCCGAGCCAAACAATTACTGGTCACGTCTAACTACTCGGTCAATCACATTGGTCGAATTGTGGGCTATTCAGACCCACTCTATTTTTCTCGTGTTTTTAAACGTAAGGCCGGTGTGAGCCCTAAGATTTACCGCGATCAAATTACTTTGTAAACCTATGCAATCTGTCCGTTTGGGCTTTTCGTCAATTTGGGCCGCTGTCATTGAGTGATCGTTTTAGGCGTTTTAAACTGCTGCACGACAAGCCCTGTGATGATCAGCACTAAACCAATCAGAGTGGTGGGGTGAATAGTTTCGCCAATAATAGTAGCCAGCAACAGCAGTGAGATGAAAGGTGAAGCAAAAATGAGATTGCTGATCCTTGCGGTGTTGGCCGTGAGTTTTAATGCACTCAACCACAGCACGAAGGTGATCCCCATTTCAAACAAGCCGACATAAGTTACCGCGCTCCACCCTTTAATCGTAATCTGATGCCAGCTTGCACCTTCATAACAACTTAAACCAATCGCAAAAGGGATGGCGATCAAAAACCCCAGTAAAACGCCAATCACGGGGTCGGCGGTGTTTTTGGTATTAAGAATCCAGTAGCCAGCCCAAAGAAGCGTTGATAATAGTGCCAGCCCAACACCCAGCGGGCTATCAAACTGCATGGCTAAAATATCACCCTTAGTCGCGATAACCACTACACCAAAATAGCTCAGTGCACACGCTATCCAATCTTGTTTACGAATGGTTTGTCCTAAAAATACAGCGGCCATCAGTGTCAGGGTGATGGCCCAACTGTAGTTGATCGCTTGCGCTTGAGAGGCGGGCAGCAGTGAGTAGGCCTTAAACAGAATGAGGTAGTATGCGAGAGGGTTAATTAAGCCCAACAATAAGTAATACCAAGGGTTAGCGAGAAAGGTACTCACCACTTGGTTGAGCTTGCCTTGCAGCGCGCAAATGCCCAGCAGTACGCACCCAGAGACAGCACTCGCAACCGTCAGCATCTGGATCGGCGTAAATTCAGCCAGCGTAAGTTTGAAAGCCGTAGCAACCGTTGACCACAATAATACGGCAGATAAGCCAAAGCCGAGTGCGCGTCGTTCGTCCATGAATCCTCGTTAGAATAATTGTTGAAATAGTGTTCAGCGGCGCAAGTCTATAGTTTGCTGTTAACTTGTACAAACTGGACATTTATCCAGTATCGAAATACCATTTGTCCATGACTGATAAAATGAGTTAACCCGTTATCATGCAATGGATTATCGAAAATCAAGCGTTAGTGCTTTCAACGTTAGGCAGCGCCGTGCTGAGCGGCTCAGTGGCTGGCTGGTGGGTTAAGCAGAAGCTCAATTTGAAAAGTGAGCTATTACAACAGCAGTTAGAGACTCATCAAGCCCATCATCAGCAGCAGATAATCGAACTCAAACAAGCTTTGCAGCAGGCGCGACAAGAGTTGGATGAGCTGGATGAAGAACGAGATAAAGCCGCATTTGAGCTTAAGCAATCGCACGGGAAATTCATGGCCGCGATGGAAAAGTTGCGCTATTTCGAAGTGGTTAAGCAAGAGCGGCAACAGAGCATGGAAGATGCGCACGCTCTGCGTGAGCAGAAATCGCAACTTGAGGCTCAACTGCGTGAGCAAGAAGCACGGCATGAACAGCAAATTCAATCGAGCCAAGAAAAACTACAGTTACTTGAACACGCTGAGGAACGCCTAAAGCAGCAGTTTGAGCAGCTAGCCAATCAGTTATTTGAAGTCAAAACTGCGAAAGTGGATCAGCAGAACCGTCAAAGTTTGGAAGGGCTACTTTCTCCGCTGAAAGAGCAGCTCGAAGGGTTTAAAAAGCAGGTCAATGACAGCTTCAATCATGAAGCGAAAGAGCGCCATACGTTGGTTCATGAATTGAAAAACTTACAACGCCTCAATGAACAGATGGCGCAAGAGGCACTCAATTTGACCCAAGCGCTGAAAGGCGACAATAAACAGCAAGGCAATTGGGGCGAAGTGGTTCTCGCGCGGGTGCTGACCGAATCAGGCCTGCGTGAAGGGCATGAATATCACACTCAAGTCAGTTTGCAAAACGAGGCTGGTAAGCGTTATCAACCCGATGTAATTGTCAATTTACCACACGATAAGCAGGTGGTGATTGACTCGAAAATGGCGCTGGTGGCTTATGAGCGTTATTTCCATGCTCAAACTGAAAGTGAACGTGCTCGCGCATTAAGTGAGCATTTACTTGCGCTGCGTGCCCATATAAAAGGACTCGGTCAAAAAGATTATCATCAGCTCAAAGGGCTACAAAGTTTGGATTACGTGCTGATGTTTATTCCCGTCGAACCTGCATTCCAAGTGGCGATTCAAGCTGATCCCAGCTTGGTAAAAGAGGCGATGGAGCAAAATATTTTGCTGGTTAGCCCAACCACCTTGTTGGTTGCGCTGCGTACGATCGATAATTTATGGCGCAATGATCGACAAAACCAGAACGCGAAGTTGATCGCTGAGCGGGCCAGCAAATTGTACGATAAATTACGCTTGTTTATGGAGGACATGGAAGGGCTTGGTGGCGCGTTAGACCGTGCAAACCAAAACTATCAAGGGGCGATGAATAAGCTCGCGACAGGGCGTGGCAACGCACTGCGTCAAGCCGAAAGTTTCAAACAACTTGGCGTCGAGATAAAACGTTCCATAAACAGTGAATGGGTCGAACAAGCACAAAATGAGGCATGGGCAGACAGTGCGGTGGAAAATGCACCTTTAGTAGAAAGACATCACGCTGAGGATAAAGTAAACTGATCGCTCGCAGTCGCCTTTAACAACACAGTGCTGCCCAAGAGGAACCTTCATGACGGATACCAGCGTGCAATCAAAAACAGCATTAGAGACACAAAATACCACTCACTTTGGTTTTGAAACCGTAGCGAAAGAAGAAAAAGTCGCCAAAGTCGCGCAAGTTTTTCACTCGGTTGCGGCCAAATACGACATGATGAATGACCTGATGTCTGGTGGCATTCATCGCTTATGGAAGCGTTTTACCATTGATTGCAGTGGCGCTCGCCCGGGCCAACGTATTTTGGATCTTGGTGGTGGTACGGGCGATCTCACCGCCAAATTTTCACGTATTGTGGGCGAAAAAGGTCATGTTATTCTGGCTGATATCAACAACTCGATGCTCAATGTCGGACGCGATAAATTGCGTGATAAGGGTGTAGTGGGCAACGTACATTACGTGCAAGCCAATGCCGAAGAACTGCCTTTTCCTGATAACTATTTTGACTGCATTACCATCAGTTTTTGCCTGCGTAATGTAACCGATAAAGATAAAGCGCTGAGCTCGATGTTCCGCGTTTTAAAACCGGGTGGTCGTTTGTTGGTACTTGAGTTCTCCAAGCCAGTGCTTGAGCCATTATCCAAAGTATACGATGCGTATTCGTTCCATCTATTGCCGAAAATGGGCCAAATCATTGCCAATGATGCCGACAGCTACCGCTATCTTGCGGAATCTATCCGCATGCATCCCGATCAAGAAACCTTAAAAGGGATGATGGATCAGGTTGGTTTTGAGCAAACGAGTTACTACAACTTAACGGGCGGTATTGTTGCGCTGCACCGTGGTTACAAATTCTAAGGATTGGGCATGCCGTTTGAGCCTTTAGTTACCGCCGCGATTGAGACCACACTCAACACCTTAATTCAAGACGATCCTGAGTTGGTGCGCCGATTATCACGCCTGAAAGGGCAAGTCATCCAAGTGCATCTCAAAGAATTCAATAAAACGCTGACCTTCATTTTTAGCCAGCAAATTGATGTGTTAGCGGCTTACGAAGGCGAGTCGAATTGCTACCTGTCGCTCAATGTTTCCATTTTGCCCGAGCTACGCGAGCAAGCGAACATCACCCAACTGATCAAACAAGATAAGTTGGTGCTGGAGGGCGATATTCAACTGGCGCAAAAATTTGCCCAGTTGATCACCGATTGCAAGCCGGATGTTGAAGAGTGGTTGTCACGCCTGACGGGCGATGTGCTGGCTCACGCTTTAGTGCAGGGTGTGAAAGACATAGGCCAAGCGCTGCAATCACAACGAAGCAAGCATCAAAACCATCTCAGCCAAGTGTTAACGGAAGAGTGGCGTTTATTACCCAGCTCGCTCGAGGTGGCCTATTTTTGTGACCAAGTGGATGATCTCAATAGCCAAGCGGCGTGTATCGAAGCCAAAATTCAACACTTGTTGGAGCAAGCATGACGCCAACTGAACTCAAGCGGTTGTACCGAATTATCAAGGTACAATTGGAATATGGTCTAGATGAATTGTTGCCAGAACATCAACTCACCAAAGCGCCAATACTAGCGCGCAAAGGATTGTTCTGGATTAAAAATCAGCATGCGGACAAACCATTAGGTGAGCGCTTGCGCTTAGCCTTGCAAGAGCTTGGCCCAGTATGGATTAAGTTTGGTCAGATGATGTCAACGCGGCGTGACCTGTTTCCACCGCACATCGCAGACCAACTTGCGTTACTGCAAGATAAAGTCGCTCCGTTTGATGGTGTACTTGCTAAAACTCAGATGGAAAAAGCGTTGGGCGGCGCTTTAGAAACTTGGTTTAATGAATTTGATATTGAACCACTTGCTTCTGCGTCGATTGCTCAAGTCCATACCGCCAAACTCAAATCATCTGGCCGGGAAATCGTACTCAAGGTCATTCGGCCAGATATTCGGCCAGTGATTGATGCCGATATCAAACTCATGTATCGCATGGCGAAAATTGTTGCCAAAGCATTACCTGAAGCAAGGCGACTGAAGCCCGTTGAAGTGGTACGTGAATACGAAAAAACTCTCCTTGCTGAACTCGACCTACGCCGAGAAGCAGCCAACGCCATTCAACTGCGTCGTAACTTTGAAAATAGTGAAGAGTTATACATTCCAGAGATAATTCCTGACTTTAGTAATGAAACTGTCATGGTTTCTGAGCGAATATACGGCATTCAAGTTTCTGATATTGAAGGTTTAGCGGCCAACGGCACTAATATGAAGTTGCTTGCTGAACGCGGGGTGAGCGTGTTCTTTACCCAAGTGTTCCGCGACAGTTTTTTCCATGCCGATATGCACCCGGGTAATGTCTTTGTTAATCCCGCGCATCCTGACAATCCACAATGGATTGGCTTAGATTGTGGTATTGTCGGTACCTTAAACAGTGAAGATAAACGTTATTTAGCCGAAAACTTCTTAGCTTTTTTCAACCGAGATTACCGCCGAGTGGCACAATTGCACGTTGATTCTGGTTGGGTTCCACGTGAAACCAACATCGATGAATTTGAGTTTGCTATTCGCGTGGTCTGTGAGCCAATTTTTGCCAAGCCATTGTGCGAAATCTCATTTGGTCACGTGTTGCTAAACTTGTTTAACACGGCTCGTCGCTTCAATATGGAAGTGCAGCCGCAATTGGTCTTGCTGCAAAAAACGTTATTGTATGTCGAAGGGTTAGGGCGTCAGCTTTATCCTCAATTGGATTTGTGGCAAACCGCTAAACCATTTTTAGAAAAATGGATGATGAACCAAGTTGGGCCGCAAGCGTTTATCCGCGCAGTGAAAGAGCGAGCTCCGCTTTGGGCTGAAAAATTACCTGAATTGCCAGAGCTGCTTTACGATAGCCTCAAACAAGGTAAAGCAATGAACCAAAGGTTGGATCAGTTGTACCAAGGTTATCGAGCCAGTAAGCGTCAACAGGCAACAGGAAAGTTTTTATTTGGTATTGGCGCCACTTTGGTCGTATGCTCGGCGATATTAGTGACCAGTGCTTATCAGCCGTTTGCAATAACCAGTGCAATTGCAGGTGTTGTATTTTGGCTACTCAGTTGGAGTGCTTACCGTCGTTAAGCGGTCTTTTATTTGAAATCAATTTGTTGAGAAATTCCTGAGGTGTAGAGAATGGGTGGTATCAGTATTTGGCAACTTCTAATTATTGCCGTGATTGTTGTATTACTATTTGGAACCAAGAAACTGCGTGGTATCGGTAGCGATCTCGGTGGTGCGGTTAAGGGGTTCAAAAAGGCGATGAGCGATGAAGAGCCAGCCAAGAAAGACGCAGATTTTGAACCTAAAAATATAGAGCAGCAGAAGACAGAAGCGACTGCTGAGACTAAAAAAGATAAAGAGCAGGCCTAACACGTGTTTGATATCGGTTTTTGGGAGCTGGTATTAATATCGGTTGTCGCGTTGGTCGTTCTTGGCCCTGAGCGTTTACCTCATGCTATTCGCAGTGTGGCAAAATTTGTTAGCACGGCAAAGAACATGGCGAACAGTGTCAAAGATGAATTAGCACATGAGCTCAAAATTCAAGAGCTGCAAGAAAACTTGCGTAAAGCAGAGCAAATGGGAATGGAAAATTTATCTCCAGAGCTGAAATCTTCTGTGGATCAGCTCAAGCAGGCTGCGCAAGATGTACAACGCCCTTATGCGAACTCATCGCCCTCTGAAACAAAAACAGAGCGCGATGAACAAAGCGTTGAAGTGATTCCCGCTACAACGATTTCGTTGCCTGAAACGGCCGATAAGAAAGCCGACTCATCTCTGTAGGAGGAGTTACTGCTACCACTGTAACTCCTCCTCTTATGCTCTATTTATACGAGGTTCGATATGTCTTCCGTTGAGCAGACACAGCCTTTAATCAGTCACTTGCTAGAGCTACGCGATCGTTTATTGCGTTCAATAGCTGCGGTGATCGTGATTTTTATCGGCTTAGTCTATTTCTCTAGCGACATCTACGATTTTGTCTCCAAACCATTGGTTGAGCGTTTGCCTGAAGGGGCGACGATGATTGCGACCGATGTTGCCTCGCCCTTTTTCACGCCACTCAAACTTACTTTGATCGCGTCCGCTTTTCTCGCGGTGCCTTTTATCCTTTATCAAATCTGGGCCTTTGTCGCTCCAGGTTTGTATAAGCATGAACGCCGTTTAGTCATGCCATTGATGTTTTCAAGCTCGTTGTTGTTCTATTGCGGTGTGGCGTTTGCGTACTTTGTGGTATTTCCACTGGTGTTTGGCTTTTTTACGGCCATCTCTTTAGGCGGTGTTGAGTTTGCAACGGACATTGCCAGTTATCTCGATTTTGTGCTTGCGCTCTTTTTCGCTTTTGGTATCGCCTTTGAGGTTCCCGTCGCCATCATTTTACTGTGTTGGACGGGGGCGACGACGCCGAAAACCTTGAGTGAGAAAAGGCCTTATATCGTGGTTGGGGCATTTGTGGTGGGTATGTTACTGACGCCGCCTGATATGGTGTCGCAAACCTTGCTCGCCATTCCGATGTGTTTATTGTTTGAGGTTGGACTTTTCTTTGCTCGTTTTTATGTGCGCAAAGATGAGGAAGAGCCGGAAGATGAAAGTCATTAATACATGAAAAAAGCGGCGAATAGCCGCTTTTTTTGTACCTATGATAGTGGACTATTTAATCTTCAAAAGATAACCGCACTGAGAGCATCGATAGACTTCCTTGATACCCAGAAGTTTTTGCCAGAAGGTTCGATGTTGACGTTGTAAGTGATTACCATGTTCACACATATTAGCCACGTTTATGTATTAAAATTTTGCCGCATACTATAGTGTTTGCATAACTATTTTTGTGATATAGATCACGTTGATGTGTATATCATTCTATCTATAGTTCTATAAATTATAATTTAAACAGTGAGTTAGCATTAGTGTTTGTAATGTTATTCACTTCAACCAACGAGAGTTCGGTGAGTTCTGCGATGCGTTTGGCAACTAGCGTTGTGTAAGCTGGTTCGTTGCGCTTACCTCTGTGAGGGACAGGGGCTAAATAGGGACAATCTGTTTCTAGCAGAACAAAGTTCATATCGAGATGCGGTAATACTTTATCCATGCCGCCATTTTTAAACGTTGATACACCACCAATCCCAAGATGAAACCCTAGCTCATTAATGGCTTTAGCTTCTTCAAGCGTGCCGCCAAAACAGTGGAATACACCGCTAAGTGAGCCATCTTGCTCTTTTTCCAGCAGTTGTAGAGTTTGAGTGATGGAATCACGGGTGTGGATGACAACAGGCAAATCGCGCTCTTTGGCCCAATTAAGTTGAGTGACGAAAGCCATCTCTTGTTCGGCCTGAAAGGTTTTGTCCCAATACAGATCAATGCCAATTTCACCAATGGCGATAAAGGGGTGTTTATCTAGCCAAGATTCGATAACCGTTAGCGTTTGCTTCACATTTCCATCTACATAGCATGGGTGCAGCCCCATCATCGATCGGCAAAGTTCAGGGTAAGCCGCTTCTGTTTTAAGCATAGGCTCAATGGAGGCAAGATCGATATTGGGCAACAAAATAGCCTCAATGCCTTGCGCTTTAGCGCGTTGTACGACCTCATCTCGATCGTGATCAAATTCAGCGGCATAAATGTGAGCGTGAGTGTCAATCATGGTGTGTCTCGATAAACAGAGAATGGGAGAACAGTATACGGAAGTGTGAGCCTGAGGTCATTTTTCTGATTTTTGTCGATTGCCGCTAGCGTCAAAAAGCGAGAGTGATATGATTTCGCCACACTTGAGCGATAGCGGTAGTGAAGAAAGAATGCTTTCTCACACCGCGTATAAACAAGGAGAAGAGAGTGTCAGTATCCATTCAAGGTCAGTTCCCAGGGCGTCGCATGCGTCGCTTACGCAAGCATGATTTTAGCCGCCGTTTGATGGCTGAGAATCAGTTATCGGTTAATGATTTAATTTATCCCATGTTTATTTTGATGGGTAAAGATCGCCGCGAGCCAGTGGAGTCTATGCCTGGTATTGAGCGTCTCTCTATCGACTTAATGCTCGAAGAAGCGCTGTATTTGGCTAATCTCGGCGTGCCAGCCATCGCACTTTTTCCAGTGGTTAACCAAGATGCTAAAAGTTTGTGTGCTGCTGAAGCGCATAATCCTGACGGCTTAGTGCAACGTGCGGTGAAATTATTAAAAGAGCATATACCACAAATGGGTGTCATTACCGACGTTGCGCTGGATCCTTTCACGACCCATGGCCAAGATGGCATCATCGATGAAAGTGGCTATGTGATGAATGATGAGACCACCGAGGTGTTGATCAAACAAGCGCTGTCTCACGCTGCAGCCGGTGCCGATGTGGTTGCCCCTTCCGATATGATGGATGGACGAATTGGTAAGATCCGCGAAGCGCTTGAAGAGGCGGGTTTTATTCATACACAGATCATGGCTTACTCTGCGAAATACGCGTCATGTTATTACGGCCCATTCCGCGATGCGGTTGGTTCCTCTTCGAACCTGAAAGGGGGAGACAAGAAAAACTATCAGATGGATCCGGCCAACAGCGATGAAGCCATTCACGAAGTGGCGATGGATATCAATGAAGGGGCTGACATGGTGATGGTGAAGCCCGGCATGCCATACCTTGATGTGGTGCGCCGCGTGAAATCTGAATTACAAGTTCCTACGTTTGCGTATCAAGTGTCTGGTGAATATGCGATGCATAAAGCAGCCATTTTAAATGGTTGGCTTAAAGAACGTGAAACCGTAATGGAGTCATTATTGTGCTTTAAACGCGCAGGGGCAGACGGCATTTTAACCTATTTTGCTAAAGACGTTGCGCAGTGGCTGGCAGAAGATAACGCCAAAACGGCACAATATTTACATCAAGATAACTAAGTTGTGAATTTAGACAGGGGAGCAAATTTTTCTATCTATTTGAAAATCAATTAAAAAAAAGATTTCATGAAATAGATGGGTAGGTGTTTTTAGCA
>NZ_CAWNIB010000021.1:0-10710 GCF_963874405.1 Vibrio sp. V08_P9A1T1 | reverse complement strand
AAAGTATACAGTCTAATCTTTGTTTATACTAGCGATAGACTTTGCCTTGTTTGAGCGGGTGATTATTCCGCCAGTAGCGCGTTGAGCATGCTGTTATATTTAGCAGCTTGCTTGTCTTGCTTCAATCGTTCAGCACGTAAAATAGCTCTGAAATCCATTAATGCCACATCGAAATCATCATTTATGATGACATAGTCGTATTCGGTGTAATGCGAGATTTCAGCTTGAGCTTCATTCATACGTTTAGCAATGACGGCTTCACTGTCTTGACCACGAGCATTCAAGCGGCGTTCCAATTCTTCTTTTGAAGGAGGAAGGATAAACACACTTTTTGCATCCGGCATTTTGTCGCGTATTTGACGCGCGCCTTGCCAGTCAATATCAAGAAAAACGTCAATGCCTTTGTTGAGGTTATTTTCAATCCATACCTTAGAGGTGCCGTAGTAGTTGCCAAATACTTCAGCATGTTCGAGAAATTCACCTTTAGTAATCAACTCTTCAAACAGCTCTTTTTGTACAAAATGGTAATGAACACCATCTTGTTCGCCCGGGCGCATGCCGCGTGTGGTATGTGAAACAGAGACTTTCATCGCATAGGTTGGGTTGGTTTCCAACATCGCAGAGATCAAGCTTGATTTGCCTGCACCACTGGGTGCAGAGACGATATAAAGAGTACCTTTGCCCATCTGTTCTGTTCCACGTTAGGTTAGGATTGAATACTGATATTTGCGTCTATCAGCATGTTAAAAGATAGCACTGACCCAGAGAGTTTCATCCTAGAAAATGAAAATAAGGCCAGAAAAAATGGAGGCGAAGAGTAGCACGTTCCCATGGATGTCTACAACAAAAAGGTCGGCCTTTAGCTGTGAAAGGGGAATTTTAAAACGGTGATATTTTCTTCAATGGGTAAACGTTTGCTCTTATTTCAAGGCTTGTCGAGGGGGTTTATTGCTGTATAATCGCCCGCCGCTAAGCTCGTGATTTGAATATGATCGCGTGATAAGCCTACAAATTAATGCAAGACTAATTCTTCGATTTGGGTTCCCTCGCCCCCAAAACAAACTAAAAAGGTACACAATGAGTTACTTTACCCTTGCGCAGCAGCGCAAAGCTTTGGCACTTTTAGTGCTATTTCATTTGATCATTATTGCATCAAGCAATTATCTGGTTCAGTTGCCCTTTACTGTATTCGGTTTACATACCACTTGGGGCGCATTTACTTTCCCATTCATTTTTCTGGCAACGGATCTCACTGTACGCATTTTTGGTGCAGCGTTGGCTCGTAAAATCATTTTCTTAGTGATGTTACCGGCTTTGATTGTTTCTTATGCACTCTCGGTGCTATTTTTTGAAGGTCAATTCCAAGGGCTTGCTCAGCTTCATGAGTTTAATCTGTTTGTTGCTCGTATTGCTATTGCCAGTTTTATGGCGTATTTGCTAGGGCAAATTATGGATGTGCATGTGTTTAATCGTCTGCGCCAGATGAAGCAGTGGTGGGTTGCGCCAACCTGTTCTACGTTATTTGGTAATGCATTAGACACGGTCGCTTTTTTTGCGATTGCTTTCTATCAAAGCCCCGATCCGTTCATGGCTGAACATTGGACCGAAATTGCTTTGGTTGATTATGGTTTTAAACTGGTGATCAGTTTAGGCCTGTTTGTGCCGATGTACGGTGTGCTGCTCAATTACTTGATCCGGAAGCTGACAGCGGTCAACCCTGATTTTCGAACTGTTGGGATCAATGCTCAGTAGTTGAAATGTTCAGTAGTGGAGTAGCAAGCCATTATACTAGGAAGATAGAAAATCAAAGCCCGAGCAAGTGCTGCTCGGGCTTTTTTATGTGTCTGCATCTTATGACTATGATGGGTCGATAATGAGTGGCCAACCAATGTCGCTTTGACGGTTTGCTTCAATATCCAGCTCGGCGGTGGTGAGAGGATTGGCCGCTAACCATTTGGCGGATAACCGAAGAGTCAGTTGGTCACCTTGAGCTTGCAGTGTAAATTTAGGCTGTAGTGCCTCGTTACGACGATGGCTGAGCAATACGGCAAGGCGCAGTAAACGTAACACCCGCTTGGCGCTGTTGCCCGACAGAGCGTACTGCTCTGGCAATGAAGAGAGCTGCTCGCGATAACGACGAGCAATTTCGCCTAGAAAGTGTTTCTGTGCACGGGTATAGCCGGGTAAGTCGAGGTTTTGTAACAGGTAGGCGCTGTGTTCACCGCCTTTTTTTAAATCAATCGCTAACCCTATTTCATGCAATTGTGCAGCGGTAGTGAGCAGCATTTCAGCTTGCGGTTCCGCAATCCAATCTTCCCCCCCACACTGTTTGAGCAGCGATTGGGCAAGTTGAGCCACTTGATTGGCGTAGTCAACATCAATTTGATATCGCACCTGGACGCTATTGATGGTACGCGTTCGAATGTCATCTTGGCGCAGCTCTTCGACCATTTCATACACTAAGCCTTCACGCAATGCGCCGCCAGCTAAAGTCATCGATTCAATCTCGAGCAGTTCAAAGATGGCAATTAAAATCGAGAGGCCACTTGGGAAAACTAACGCTCGCTCTAAAGTTAAGCCTTCAATATCAAGCTCTTCCAAGTGATCGGCGAGCATCGCTTGTTTTTGCAAGCGTTTTAGTTTGGTATGAGTGATCACCTCATCCATCCCTTGCGCCAGCATAATCTCTTGCAACGCCTGTACTGTGCCACTGGCACCTACGCACACATCCCAACCTAACTGTGAGTATTGTTCAAGGATAGGCGCTAACGTTTGTTTTGCCGCATCAATCGCTCGATTAAAGTTAGCCGCGTTAAGCTGTCTGTCTTTAAAATGGCGCTCAAGCCAAGTGACGCAGCCCATTTTTAAACTGGTTAACGCTTTGGCATCGAACCCTTCACCAATGATGAGTTCAGTACTGGCCCCACCAATATCGACAACCAAGCGTCGTCCTAAGCCACCTGAAGTGTGCGCCACTCCTTTATAGATAGTGGCCGCCTCTTCTTCACCGGAAATAACCTGAATGGGGTGGCCGAGTATTTGGTTGGCTTGAGTTAAAAACAGCTCAACGTTGGTGGCTGTACGCAGTGTGGCAGTGCCAACAATACGGATATTGCTGGCGGGTATATCTTGTAGTCGTTCCGCAAATAAACTGAGGCAGTCCCATCCTCGCTGCATCGCTTCTTGGCTAAGAGCGTTGTTATCATCTAACCCGGCGGCCAAGCGTACTTTGCGCTTTATTTTGGCCATCGTTTGTACACTGCCATCAATATGACGCACGATGAGCATATGAAAACTGTTCGACCCAAGGTCGATGGCAGCGTAGAGCGGCGAGGACACGGCTTTACTCATAAATGGATTACGAACCCTTATTACTTTGATGCGGTTGACGTGGGCGACGATTTTGTGGCTTACGGTTGCCAGTACGAGGGCCATTGTTATTAGTACGGCGCTGCTGAGGATTACGAGAACGCAGACGAATTGGCGGTGGTAAGTCTTCAATCAACGCCGATGCATCGTAATCAGAAACAGGAACCGCGTGCCCGGTATACTCTTCAATCGCGGTTAGGTTAATGGCGTACTCTTCACAGGCAAAACTAATCGAGTGACCACTCTCTCCTGCGCGACCTGTACGACCAATACGGTGCACGTAGTCTTCACAGTCATCAGGTAAGTCGTAGTTGAATACGTGTGTGACTTGAGGAATGTGTAAGCCTCGCGCTGCCACATCGGTTGCAACAAGAATGTCGACATCACCGGTAGTAAATTGCTCAAGGATCTTTTCACGTTTCTTCTGCGGTACATCACCCGTTAGCAGGCCGACACGGTGCCCATCTGCAGCTAAATGACCCCAAATAGAGTCGCAGCGGTGTTTTGTGTTGGCAAAAATGATGGCGCGATCTGGCCAGTCTTGTTCTATCAGTGTCTGTAATAGCGCCATCTTATGTTCGTTAGACGGGTAGAACAGCTCTTCTTGGATGCGATGGCCAGTTTTTTGTTCTGGTTCAACAACCACGTGCTCAGGGTTATGCATGTGCTCGAACGCCAATTCTTGAACGCGATAAGAAAGCGTGGCTGAAAACAGCATGTTCAGGCGCTCTTTAGGTTCTGGCATACGGCGAAACAGAAAACGAATGTCCTTGATAAAACCAAGGTCAAACATGCGATCAGCTTCATCCAGCACAACTGCTTGAATATTATTCAAGTTAAACACGTGTTGTTTGTAGAAATCGATGATACGTCCTGTTGTACCGATCAATATGTCGACACCATCTTGCAGCTTAGACAACTGCTTATCGTAGCTTTCACCACCGTAAGCCAGCGCGGCTTTGATGCCAGTGCTGGCAATCAGAGGTTCGGCGTCGTTATAAATTTGAATCGCTAACTCACGAGTCGGGGCCATAATAATGGCACGCGGCTGCGTCGGTTTTCGCCCTTCATGTTCAGGGGTTGTTAGTAAGTGGTTAAAAGTAGCAGCGAGAAACGCAAGCGTTTTACCAGTCCCTGTTTGGGCCTGGCCTGCAATGTCTTGGCCGGTGAGCAGTACCGGCAACGCCAAGGCTTGGATCGGGGTACAGTAATCGAACCCTTTTTTTTCCAATCCTTCAACAACTTGAGGATGTAATCCCAAATCGGCGAACTTTTGCTCTGTGATATGTGTCTTTTTCATCGCCATAGAATATCAGCTTAAGCTTGCAATACGAAAGTAAATACATTCCAATAGAGCATCTATTTACTGGTTAGCTTATAATCAGTGCAGAAAAACATATTGGAGTGGAAGATGAGCGATAAGATTTTGCAGCTTACAGATGATGGTTTTGAGAACGATGTAATCAAAGCTGCAGGCCCTGTTCTTGTTGATTTTTGGGCAGAATGGTGTGGTCCTTGTAAGATGATTGCGCCAATTTTGGATGAAATCGCTAGCGAGTACGAAGGCAAACTGACTATCGGTAAATTAAATATCGACCACAACGCAGGTACTCCACCTAAGTTTGGTATTCGTGGCATCCCAACCTTGCTGCTGTTCAAAAATGGCAACGTCGCTGCAACGAAAGTTGGTGCGTTATCAAAAACTCAATTGAAAGAGTTTTTGGACGCAAACCTATAACAGGTATCGCAAAGCCGTACATTTTCTGATGCACGGCTTTGTTTTTTTGAAAAGAAACAAACTCTAGACTAGGCTATTATTTAGTGCTAGTTTATCGCACGTTAATTAGACAAGTGTTCACTTCTTGGTCGATCCTGAGACCAAAATCCATCTTAACTAGAAAATAGATCCTATTTTGACTAAACAAGTATCCACCACAATGAATCTAACAGAATTGAAGAACAGACCTGTGTCTGATCTTGTGAAACTTGGTGAGAGCCTAGGCCTCGAAAACCTAGCGCGTCTAAGAAAACAAGACATCATCTTCTCCATCCTAAAAGCGCACGCAAAAAGTGGTGAAGATATATTTGGTGATGGGGTCTTGGAAATTCTTCAAGACGGTTTTGGTTTCTTACGTAGCGCCGACTGTTCATATTTAGCTGGCCCTGATGATATCTACGTATCACCAAGCCAAATTCGCCGTTTCAACTTACGCACCGGTGACTCAGTATCTGGCAAAATTCGCCCACCAAAAGAAGGCGAACGTTATTTCGCATTGTTAAAAGTTAACACCGTTAACCACGACAAACCGGATAATGCACGTAACAAGATTTTATTTGAGAACTTAACTCCACTGCATGCCAATGAACGTATGATCATGGAGCGTGGTAATGGCTCGACAGAAGACATTACGGCACGAGTTCTAGACCTTGCCTCTCCGATTGGTAAAGGCCAGCGTGGTTTGATTGTTGCTCCGCCAAAAGCGGGCAAAACCATGTTGCTACAAAATATCGCGCAAAGTATTGCTAACAACCATCCTGATTGTGTGTTGATGGTGCTACTGATTGACGAACGTCCTGAAGAAGTAACGGAAATGCAACGCCTTGTGAAAGGTGAAGTGGTTGCTTCTACGTTCGATGAGCCAGCTTCTCGTCACGTACAAGTGGCAGAAATGGTGATCGAAAAAGCAAAACGTTTGGTTGAGCATAAGAAAGATGTCGTTATCCTGCTTGATTCCATCACACGTTTAGCTCGCGCCTACAACACAGTGATCCCGTCATCTGGCAAAGTATTGACTGGTGGTGTGGATGCCAACGCATTGCAACGCCCTAAGCGCTTTTTTGGTGCGGCTCGTAATGTAGAAGAAGGCGGTAGTTTAACGATTATTGCGACGGCATTGGTTGATACCGGCTCTAAAATGGATGAAGTTATCTACGAAGAGTTTAAAGGTACAGGTAACATGGAATTGCACCTTAACCGTAAAATTGCGGAAAAACGTGTCTTCCCTGCTATCGACTTCAACCGCAGCGGTACTCGTCGTGAAGAGTTGCTTACTAAGCCTGATGAGTTACAAAAAATGTGGATTCTGCGTAAGATCGTTCACCCAATGAGTGAAAGTGACGCAATGGAATTCTTAATTGATAAGCTCGCGATGACGAAAACCAATGATGAGTTTTTTGATGCGATGCGCCGTCAATAATAGACGCTAAGTTTAGTATGACCAACGCCACCGTTTATCGGTGGCGTTTTTGTTTGCATTTGACCCATTAACCTTCCACAATAGGCCAAATGTTACAAGGAGGTTAAAATGCAACAAGGAATGTTGTCGTCGCTTCTCCTCTCGCTATTTTTATTTTGTGCGTGGCCAAGTGCTGCCTCTATAGAAATAACGTCTGATACAGCTCAAAAATGGCTTCAGGAAGAACAAATTCGCCATAAAAGTGCAGAGCTATTGCAGTACGCGGTACATGATGAATTTGATTCTTTGCGTTTTTCATTACAACGTTTAGCGCTATTACCGCAAGAAGCCGCACGTTTTCTGTTGCTGCAAAAAATCGAGCAGTTGGATCTCGCGCTAACGCCGAATATGGTGATCTTCATTGAAGAGCAGCAAGCGCTTGCACCCACTTATCAAGTTGTCGAAAAAGAACAAGGCTATGAATTCTCAACTCCAGCTTTTGACTCTTCTGCGATAGCCAGCCGTTTATTAAAGCGTTGGCGGCAGGAACAAACCATTCTCGATTTCTTGGTGAAGGCGGAGCGCCAAGAGCTAGTACTGAAAACATGGTTGTCAGGGACTCAATATCAAGTAAAAATTCGCGAAACGTTACTGATCCGCGAGTTAGATACAGTATCCCCAAGTGCTTTAGCTGCGCTCACTGAGCAACTGACATCAGAGCCAGTGACCGGATGGTTGCCTTCCACACAAGTGATGGTTCGATTAGCTCAAGTTAGTGAAGATCCTAAAATCTATAAACTCCTGTGGCTGATGCGGGTCGATTTCTCCATTCAGCAGGAACTCACACGATTAGCCAGCGTAAGCGATGAATTTGCGATAAAACAGATCATGGCCGCCAGTGAAAATCCAAGTTTAAAAGTACAAGCGATTAAGGCATTAGTTCGCATCAGCCCCATGCGTTCTGATATCCGCGACTTTCTGATAGCCAAAATGTCAATCAATGAAGAGGTCAATTTAGTGGCCACTGCTTTGGTCGAGCAAGGACACAGCCGCTGGCTAAAGGATTTACTGGTGAGTAATTCTCAGGTGAAAAGTCGTGGTATTTTGCAAGCCCTCTCTCAATAACCCTATGAAATTTGGGGATCGTTAATGGGTTGTTTTTGTTATACTGCCTGCAGTTTAATCAGCGATGTAGTAGGCCTATGAGCTTTAAGGATTTACGTGAATTTGTTGACCATCTGGAAAAAACAGGCCAACTAAAACGCATTACTTGCCCGATTGATCCTCATTATGAAATGACGGAAATTAGCGACCGCACTTTGCGTGCCGCAGGTCCTGCTTTGCTATTTGAAAACCCGATCGGTTATACGGTTCCCGTGCTCACTAACTTGTTTGGCACCGCAAAACGCGTCGCGATCGGCATGGGGCGTAAAGAGGTCCAAGAGTTAAGGGAAGTCGGCAAATTACTAGCTTATCTCAAAGAGCCCGAGCCACCACAGGGCTTCAAAGATGCTATCGATAAATTGCCTTTATTTAAGCAAGTGCTCAACATGCCAACCAAACGACTACGCAAGGCTCCTTGCCAGGAGATTGTTTGGCAAGGCAACGATGTTGACTTAGACAAAATCCCAGTGATGAGTTGTTGGGCCGATGATGTTGCTCCTCTTCTGACTTGGGGGCTGACGATCACTAAAGGGCCAAACAAGAAGCGACAAAATCTCGGGATTTATCGCCAACAGAAACTCAGTAAAAACAAAGTCATCATGCGTTGGCTGGCGCATCGTGGTGGTGCTCTAGATTTAAGAGATTGGATGGACACTCACCCCGGAGAGAATTTCCCAGTTTCAGTGGCTTTTGGTGCTGATCCTGCAACCATTCTAGGCGCGGTGACACCAGTGCCAGATACGCTTTCTGAATATGCTTTTGCGGGATTGCTACGAGGCAGTAAAACAGAAGTGGTTAAATCGCTCAGTAATGATCTAGATGTGCCTGCTAGTGCGGAAATTGTGCTGGAAGGCTACATAGATCCAAACGAATATGCTGACGAAGGGCCTTATGGTGATCACACGGGTTACTATAATGAAGTTGAAAAGCATCGTGTCTTTACGGTTACGCATATCACAATGCGCAGCAATCCTATCTACCATAGCACTTATACCGGACGCCCACCTGATGAACCAGCTGTGCTTGGTGTTGCGTTAAATGAAGTGTTTGTGCCTATACTCCAAAAACAGTTCCCTGAAATCGTCGATTTCTATTTACCGCCGGAAGGTTGTTCTTATCGAATGGCGGTGGTGACGATGAAAAAGCAATACCCTGGTCATGCAAAGCGAGTCATGATGGGAGTTTGGTCGTTCCTTCGCCAGTTTATGTACACTAAATATGTGGTGGTGTGCGATGAATCAGTCGATGCTCGTGATTGGAATTCAGTTATCAATGCAATGACAACACATATGGACCCAGTCCGAGACACTTTATTCATCGAACATACACCGATTGATTCACTTGATTTTGCCTCTCCAGTGGTGGGGCTAGGCTCCAAAATGGGCTTAGATGCTACCATTAAATGGGATGTTGAGAGTGACGGTACAAGACAACAGTCATCACCATCAACGGCTCCTCAGATCAAAGCTGAGCATTTGGATCAGCTTAGAGCTCAGCATTCTGAGATTGTTGATATCTATTTAGTGCCATTTTCTAATGATGGTTTCTTGATGGTATCCATGAACAAAGCGTTCGCTGGTCAATCTCAAGAGCTGTTAAAAAAGATATGGGCATTTTTAGAGACATTTTCAAACCTGAAGTTTGTTGTGCTCTGTGATGATGATGTGAATATCCGAGATTGGAATGATGTGATTTGGGCGATAACCACGCGCATGGATCCGTCTCGGGATACTGATCGTATAGAAGCTAATGAAGGGCAATGTTCCAAGCTCCTGCTGGATGCAACCAACAAACTCTCTGGTGAAGTTCAGCGAGAGTGGGGGACGCCAATCCAAAAAGATCACGAGGTCGTCACCAAAATAGACTCGCTCTGGGATGAGCTAGGTATTTTATGACTTATACGGTGATCTTGCTGCCGAAAGGCGATACTTTTGAAGTGCAAGACGGTACAACGGTGTTGGAAGCTGCGCTCAACAAGAACATCTCTTTTCCACACCGTTGTCAAATAGGTGCATGCGCTATGTGTATGTGCAGAAAATTAGAAGGTGTAGTGGAATATAACTTAGAACCGATGTTGACTGACGAAGAGCAGCGACAAGGTTGGATATTCCCTTGCCAAGCCTTTGCAACAAGTAACTTAGTACTTACTTTTGCAGAGTAAGTCAGAGGAAAAACATGACCACCCAATGTAAAGTAAAGTCAATTGAGCCATTAGCCTCTAATACTTATAAAATCATCCTCCAACCTGAAAGCGTTCTTGCATTTAAAGCTGGGCAATATCTCATGGTAGAAATGGGTGAGAAAGATAAACGTCCATTTTCTATCGCAAGCAGCCCTTGCCGTTCTGGTGAACTAGAGTTGCACATTGGTGCCGCCGAGCACAATGCTTATGCACAGGAAGTGGTTGAGAAAATGAGAACGGCATTAAGCAACAAGGGTTTAGTCAATATAGATGCACCTCACGGTGATGCGTGGGTAAAAGAAAATGAGCGCCCTCTACTACTCATTGCTGGAGGAACAGGCTTTAGCTATGTACGCTCGATTTTAGATCACTGTATTAGCCAAAAGAAAAGTAACGCTATCTATTTGTACTGGGGAGCAAAAGACGTTTACCAACTCTATGCAAAAACAGAACTGAGTGAGATTGCTCAGCAATTTGAGAACATCCACTTTGTACCTGTTGTTGAAACGGCTGATGAAAGTTGGAATGGTAAGGTTGGCAATGTACTCCAAGCGATCAATGATGATTTCGAGTCGTTAGAAGCGTACGACATTTATATTGCAGGTCGTTTTGATATGGCTGGAGCAGCAAGAGAACAGTTTACCCAATACAAAAATGCAAAAAGCGATCACATGTTTGCTGATGCCTACGCTTTTATTTAAGATCGAGAGAGATTAAAGCCTATCAAAAGAGAGCGAAATGCTCTCTTTTGACGCTTTGTGGCTGCTATTTAAACAAAATAGATGTTTTTCTTATTTTTTATTAAAAACCGCTTGCACT
>NZ_CAWNIB010000020.1:0-10796 GCF_963874405.1 Vibrio sp. V08_P9A1T1 | reverse complement strand
TGGTCGTACAGTAGGTGCTGGTGTTGTTGCTAAAGTTATCGCTTAATTTTCGATAATTTATGCACACACTGCATTAAAAAGGGAAGCTTAGGCTTCCCTTTTTGTTTGATGTGACCCTTAGTACATTTCCCTTGCTAATCCTGCTTCGTTTCTGTACTATTTGCCGTCCTTAATTCTCGGTCTTTTTTTTTCGTTCCTTGCTTCCTATGGACGACCGAGCCAAACCTGGAAGCTGAATAATCCGTAAGGAGCAACCGATGCGTCATTATGAAATCGTATTCATGGTGCACCCAGATCAAAGCGAGCAAGTTGCTGGCATGATCGAGCGTTACACTGGTTCTATCACTGAAACTGGCGGTACTATCCACCGTCTAGAAGATTGGGGTCGTCGTCAAATGGCTTACCCAATCAACAAGCTTCACAAAGCTCACTACGTTCTTATGAACGTTGAAGCTGACCAAGCTGTGATTGATGAGCTAGAAACTGCTTTCCGTTTTAACGATGCAGTTCTACGTAACATGATCATGCGTACTAAAGCTGCTATCACCGAGCCATCAATCATGCTGAAAGCTAAAGAAGAGCGTTCTAAGCGTGATGAAACTCGTTTCGATGCAGACGCTGAGTAATTGATTTGATGACCAATCGGATGGAGTTGAGTGGCACTGTCGCAAAACCTCCCATTCGAAGCCAAAGTCCTGCGGGTATTGAACATTGCCGTTTCTGGCTTGAACATCGCTCAACAGTGATAGAAGCTGATTTACCGAGACAAGTCTATTGTCGTATGCCGGTAGTCGTCAGTGGGCAGAGGTCAACGAATCTCACTCAACACTTAGTACAAGGCAGCACCATAACCGTAAGTGGCTTTGTCGCTTACCAAACTAGCCATAATGGCGTAGGTAAATTGGTGCTACATGCCGACCACATTACTCAAATTTAAGATCAGGAGATAGCCCATGGCTCGTTTCTTCCGTCGTCGTAAATTCTGCCGTTTCACTGCAGAAGGCGTACAAGAGATTGATTACAAAGATGTAGCAACTCTTAAAAACTACATAACTGAAGCTGGTAAAATCGTACCTAGCCGTATCACTGGTACTAGCGCTAAATACCAACGTCAGCTAGCTCGTGCAATCAAGCGTTCTCGCTACCTAGCTCTATTGCCATACACTGATAAACATCAGTAATTGGCACCGTTTATTAAGAAAGAGGATTAATCAATGCAAGTTATTCTACTTGATAAAATCGGTAACCTAGGCAGCCTTGGCGACACTGTAAGCGTGAAATCTGGTTATGCTCGTAACTTCCTTATCCCACAAGGTAAGGCTGTAATGGCAACTAAATCTAACGTTGAAATGTTTGAAACTCGTCGTGCTGAACTTGAAGCTAAAGTTGCTGAGCAACTTGTTGCATCTCAAGCTCGTGCTGAACAAGTTAACGCTCTTGAAGCTGTTGTTATTACTTCTAAAGCGGGCGATGAAGGTAAACTATTTGGTTCTATTGGTACTCGTGATATCGCTGACGCTATTACAGCGGCAGGTGTTGCAGTATCTAAGAGCGAAGTTCGTCTACCTGAAGGTGCTCTACGTAACGTAGGTTCTTTCGAAGTGAGCATCCAACTTCACTCAGAAGTGTTTGCAACTGCGAAAATTCAAATCGTTGCTGAGTAATTTCAGTCTTCGGATGAATTGAAAACACCAGCCTTGGCTGGTGTTTTTTTATCTTCAAACTACCTAGAAACGAAACTGTAAACTAAATGAAGTGACGCTATCGGCTTTACTTAGTCCTGCTGGAACCTTATCGTGGTATTGGCGAGACAAGTTCACTTTCAACGCAATCGAATCAGTAATGTGGTTGGTTAAAATGAGTTCGCTATCGGTTCTGATGTTACTTTCTCCTGCGACAAGAGTCAGTTCAGAGGAGATGGTTAAATTATCGAAAGTTGCCCAAACACCTTTTAAGTTACCACGAAATATGACTTCTTCGACTGTATTTGCAAATACAATATCCGTACTTGATATCTCATCTAGGTTGGGTTTTTGGTAACGAAAACCGGGCCCTATTTCAATCTCTAATAGCAATATGTCGGTATTCATTAATTGGTAACCCATTCCACCAGATAGCGTGTAGTCTTTGAAATAGGCGCTGTATTTCGAATCAACACCGTTAAAGTTTGCGTATAGATAGGCTTTTGAAGCTAACTTATAGTCACTTTGCAGCGAATAGTTTGCCTGCCGCTTATTCTCTTTTCCATTTTTATCAAGACGATACAATTTCCACTCACCATTGGTTCGATGGCGACCTGTTATGTATTCTGTCTTGACTCGTGAATTCAATGACTCTGAATCAGTATTACCTGAGTGGGCTTGGTAACCCAATTCGACTTGGCTATTCCAAGGAGAAGAAACTTCGATTTCCGTATCGTTTTTAAGATCCTCATTAGCATAAGCTGCACTCATCGCGAACAGGCTAAAACTAAGAAACCAAATTTTGGACACGAAGCACCCCTAAAGTGAATAAAAATAGTGGGCGAAATAGTAGGTGTAGGGCGGTTCTGTTTGGTCAGCATGAGGTTAATTCTCTACGAGATAAACACAAAGTTTCGTTTACATAATTACAAATGATCTATTCTGGCTATAATGGTCGGTCATTAGATAGTATTGAGCGAAGTCATGGCTGCACCACGAACAGATCAACGAAATCGTAAACCGTTTGACGCACAAGTCGACGCAATTAAAGTTCCTCCACATTCGATCGAAGCTGAGCAATCAGTGATTGGAGGCTTGCTATTGGATAACGAACGTTGGGATACGGTGGCTGAGCGTGTGGTCAGCAAAGACTTCTATAGCCGTGCGCATCGTTTAATTTTTGATGCAGCTAAATCGATTTTGGAAGCCAGTAAGCCGCTCGATCTTATTACATTATCTGAGTATCTTGAGCGTCGCGAACAGCTGGAAGATGTCGGCGGTTTTGCCTATTTAGCGGATTTGGCGAAAAATACGCCCAGTGCGGCTAACATTAATGCTTATGCTGAAATCGTAGCGGAACGAGCATTGGTGCGTAACCTCATCGGTGTTGCCAATGAGATTGCGGATGCAGGTTATGATCCGCAAGGGCGCAGTTCGGAAGATTTGCTCGATCTGGCTGAAAGTAAAGTGTTCGCCATTGCTGAGGAGCGTACCAGCGAAAATGAAGGCCCGCAGAATGTCGATTCGATTTTAGAAAGAACTTTAGAGCGTATTGAACTGCTGTATAAAACACCACAAGATGGTGTCACGGGCGTGAATACGGGGTTTGCTGATCTCAATAAGAAAACGGCTGGTTTACAAGGTTCTGATTTGATCATTGTAGCTGCTCGCCCTTCTATGGGTAAAACGACGTTTGCCATGAACTTGTGTGAAAACGCGGCCATGGAGCAAGAAAAACCGGTTCTTATCTTCTCTCTTGAGATGCCAGCTGAACAAATCATGATGCGTATGTTGGCATCGCTTTCTCGCGTTGATCAAACCAAAATTCGTACTGGGCAGCTGGATGATGAGGATTGGGCACGAATTTCATCTACCATGGGTATTCTCATGAAAAAGAAAAATATGTACATAGATGATAGCTCAGGCCTAACGCCTACCGAGGTTCGTTCTAGAGCTCGTCGTATTGCGCGCGAGCATGGCGGTTTGTCGCTCATCATGGTCGACTACTTGCAGTTGATGCGAGTTCCTTCGCAATCAGATAACCGTACTTTAGAAATTGCGGAGATCTCTCGCTCGTTAAAAGCGCTGGCTAAAGAATTGAATGTGCCCGTGGTGGCTTTATCGCAGCTTAACCGTTCGTTGGAGCAGCGCGCCGATAAACGCCCAGTCAACTCCGACTTGCGTGAATCCGGTTCGATAGAACAAGATGCCGATTTGATCATGTTCATTTATCGCGACGAGGTGTATCACCCTGATAGTTCGTTAAAGGGTATCGCAGAGATTATTATAGGTAAGCAACGTAACGGCCCGATTGGGTCTGTACGGTTAACCTTCCAAGGGCAGTATTCTCGTTTTGACAACTATGCAGGCCCTGCATTTGACGATGAGTAATTTGATGAGCTACATGAAAGCGGCAACCGCCTGCATCGATCTCGATGCGTTAAAGCACAACCTACAGCGAGTAAAACAGCAGGCACCAAACAGTAAAATTATGGCGGTGGTCAAAGCAAATGGTTATGGTCATGGGCTTCGGCATGTTGCGAAACATGCACTAGGCGCGGATGCATTTGGCGTGGCGCGCATTGAAGAAGCGCTGCAACTAAGAGCGAGCGGTGTGGTAAAACCTATCTTGTTGCTTGAAGGTTTTTATTCTCCGATGGATCTTGCCGTATTGGTGACCAATAACATTCAAACCGTTGTTCACTGTGAGGAGCAGTTAGTCGCCTTAGAGCAAGCTCAATTAGATGTCCCAGTCAATGTTTGGTTGAAAATCGATAGCGGAATGCATCGTTTAGGTGTGCGCCCAGAACAATACCCCGATTTTTTAGAACGTTTGCAAGCGTGTAAAAACGTAGTGAAGCCATTGCGTTATATGAGTCATTTTGGTTGTGCCGATGAACTCGATAAATCAACGACTTCTGAGCAAATTGAACTATTTTTAGCAATGACAAAAGGTCATGAGGGTGAAAGATCACTTGCTGCCTCCGCTGGTTTATTAGCTTGGAAGCACAGCCAGTTAGAGTGGGTTCGCCCAGGTATTATTATGTATGGCGTTTCTCCTTTTGATGATAACTCGGCGCAAGCGCTGGGCTATCAACCTGTAATGACATTAAAATCACACTTGATCGCAGTGCGTGATGTTAAAGCGGGAGAGAGTGTCGGCTACGGTGCCACTTGGACAAGCTTGCGTGACACTAAGGTTGGTGTTATCGCAATTGGCTATGGCGATGGTTATCCTCGCACTGCACCCAATGGAACTCCGGTTGTTGTCAATGGGCGTAAAGTGCCGATTGCAGGGCGAGTTTCAATGGATATGCTTACGGTCGATCTCGGTCCACAAGCCTGCGATAAGGTGGGTGATGAGGTTATTTTATGGGGAAAAGAGCTACCAGCAGAAGAAGTGGCCTCTCACATCGGCACGATCGCTTACGAGTTAGTGACGAAACTCACTTCTCGTGTTGAGATGTCGTATCAATAAAGCCAGAGTATGCACCCATTAGGTTTACCTGACCTAACTCAATATGAGAGCGGGTAAGCTGAGTCATAATTGCGCTCACAAAACGAATAACGACGTGTTGCCTTCCAAATATAGGCAGTCGATACCATTTTCTTTTTTTGCTCAATCGGGGATTCCATCATTTTGAAACAGAGTTTAGGAATGATAGGAATAAAACCTACTGTCACATCGGGATAGATACCATGTTGAAAAATATCAATCCAACGCAAACCAACGCTTGGAAAGCACTGACTGCGCATTTTGAATCAGCGCAAGATATGGACCTTAAATCGCTTTTTGCACAAGATGCACAACGTTTCGATAAATTCTCGACTCGTTTTGGTTCAGATATTCTTGTTGATTACTCAAAAAATTTGATCAACGAAGAGACCTTACAACATTTACAAGCATTGGCGAATGAGACTGAACTAAAGTCAGCCATCGACGCTATGCTGCAAGGATGCGCGATCAACCAAACTGAAGGCCGTGCCGTACTGCACACTGCGTTACGCAACCGCAGTAACACACCGGTCATGGTTGATGGTGAAGATGTGATGCCAGCCGTGAATGCGGTACTTGAGAAGATGAAATCGTTTTCTGAACGAGTGATTTCTGGTGAATGGAAAGGTTACACTGGTAAAGCGATTACCGATATTGTCAACATTGGTATTGGTGGTTCAGACCTTGGCCCATACATGGTCACAGAAGCACTTGCGCCGTATAAGAATCATCTTAATCTTCATTTCGTTTCTAACGTTGATGGAACACACATCGTTGAAACGTTGAAAAAAGTCAATCCAGAAACCACGCTATTTTTAGTGGCTTCAAAGACGTTTACTACCCAAGAAACCATGACCAATGCACATACGGCTCGTGATTGGTTCTTAGCGGAAGCAGGCGATGAAACTCATGTTGCAAAACATTTTGCGGCGCTGTCGACTAATGCGAAATCAGTCGCTGAGTTTGGTATTGATACAGACAACATGTTCGAATTTTGGGATTGGGTCGGTGGACGCTACTCACTATGGTCAGCAATTGGTCTATCCATTGTATTGGCTGTAGGCTATGACAACTTTGTGGAACTGCTGTCAGGCGCGCATGAGATGGATCAACATTTTGTGGCGACACCTTTTGAGCAAAATATTCCTGTGATCCTAGCCTTGATTGGTATTTGGTATAACAACTTCCACGGCGCCGAATCAGAAGCGATTCTGCCTTATGACCAATACTTACATCGCTTTGCCGCTTATTTCCAACAGGGCAATATGGAATCAAACGGTAAATACGTAGATCGTAACGGTCAAGCGGTAACTTACCAAACGGGTCCAATCATTTGGGGTGAGCCCGGTACTAATGGTCAACACGCCTTTTATCAATTGATCCACCAGGGAACAAAATTAATCCCGTGTGATTTTATTGCGCCAGCGCTCAGCCATAACCCAGCGGGTGATCATCACCAAAAATTGATGTCGAACTTTTTTGCTCAAACAGAAGCGTTAGCGTTTGGAAAAACGCAGCAAACCGTTGAAGTTGAGCTAAAAGCGGCGGGCAAATCAGCACAAGAAATGGCGGCAATCGCACCATTTAAAGTGTTTGAAGGAAACCGCCCAACCAACTCAATCTTAGTTAAGCAGATCACGCCACGCACTTTGGGCAACCTGATTGCGATGTACGAGCATAAAATTTTCGTACAGGGTGTTATTTGGAATATCTTCAGTTTCGATCAATGGGGCGTTGAGCTTGGTAAGCAGTTAGCAAACCAAATTCTGCCTGAGTTAGCCGACGATGCTCAAGTGAGTTCACACGACAGCTCAACCAATGGTTTGATTAACGCGTTTAAGACATTTAAAGCGTAATGCGTCAAAACCTTACTTGGATGTGAGTAAGGTTTTATCCAAATAAAAAAGGTTGATACTTAACGGTATCAACCTTTTTTTCTTTAATGAAAGAGCTTACTCGAAACAGATTTCGATAAAAGCGTTACCCCACTGAGAGGTAAACGGCATGATAATAATTGCACCTTCGCATTTATGACGAATCGTGTGGCCTTTTCCTGAGACAACAACCGGAGTTGCCATATCAAAGTCAAAACCACTCTCGGCAAGAATACGTTTAGCTCCGCCTGTCACCATGTTGGTGATTTCGCCGACCATATCTGTCACTTCTTCATTGAGACCGTTGGGGCGTTCACCTAACATATTTTGCATGATTTCCAATGCTAGACTTTCATCAAAAGTAATAGACATGGAACCGCGGCTTTGACTACCAACCATACCAATCAAGCCAGAGACATCACCACGGGCAATCTCATCTTTCTTTACACGAGGTTTCTGTGGCTTCAACTCTAATGAAGCCATCGTTTTTAACACGTTCATTAAAGAAGCTAAAAACGGGTTTACAAATTCAGCGCGCATAACCTTCTTCTACTGTTTTTATACTTTCAGACTTGAGGAACACGTTTGGCAAACACCATGAGATTCAATAACGTGATTAACGATGTTAAAACCGTGTTTCTCAGCGTTGCTTGCTAGCAAGGCTATCAGACTATCATCTTGAAGTTCAATAACATTGCCACATTTGTCACAAATTAATAGGTGTGAGAAATGCTTATTAGCATTACAAGAGCAACATGAAATAAAGCTATTTGTTGACTCCACTCTATGAATAAAGCCTTGTTCTAACAAAAAGTCCAGAGCACGATACACCGTTGGTGGTTTCGCTTGGGGCTCGCTTTGCTTTAAATCTTCAAGCAATTCATAAGCACTGGATGCTTTTTTGCTTGAACAAATCAGTTCAAACACTCTCTTTCGTTGAGAAGTTAGTCGTACTCCTCTCGCTGCGCATAGTTCTTCTATTTGTTTCGTTAGCTTGTGGTCCAAATTTATCACCATAACCATTGGACTTTAATAATAATATACTATTTCCAGATTAATAGCCTTGTAGCCTACAACATTTTCTGGAGTTAGTTAGCGATGTGATCGTTGTTTGCAACGAAAATAGTACTTAAATTACCTTATATCGATGCAAAACGATACAGAAGAAGAACTGTTGGCGCTATAAACTCGAAGCGATTACAATGCCAAACTTTGTTTTTGGCTGTAAGTTTAGCCATTGAAACTGACTGAATTGGGATATCTAAATCATGACTCACCCTTGTAGGCTATCAGTAGCACCCATGCTCGATGGGAGTGATTGTTTGCCTAAGACTCTGAAATGATTGTGTTTTTCTTTTTGAGGGGCACGTAAGGGGGCACGTTCACTTTCACATGTGAAAGTGGGACAGATAGCTACGCTAATCAAAAACTTGATGACAGATAAAACAAAACCCGCTGGTAACGGAGTTGGCGCTCCTCGCGGGTTTAGTCTTTCATTCGAGGGTTAGTGTAGCAAAATGTGGGTTTTTAACAAGTCAAATTTGTTGAGATTGCACTACTTCTCCAGATTGGAGAAGTGTCAAGGTGTATTCTAATAACGTAAAATTAGCAGGAAGGGGAGCGAGCTCTCACTCCAATGGCTTGTGTTGTAAAAGTACCAAACGCAAGAGAGGAACTCACAGCACCTGTTGCTTAAACCCAAAGCCCGTTTACGTCCGTCCTGCATCTTGGAAGAATTTACCGGGTGAGCTGGGTAAAACGTTCAACTTCTGTCGTAAGCGCGACATTTCCCGTGATCCTCACTTTGTCCACTTGCGTCAGGCCGCAGGCCGTCAGCGTGACTTCAAAGACGTGCGTCGCAATCTCATCAACCCGATGTTTCAAATGCTGCTTTCACGCCATGATCTGGCTACAGGTATCGTGGAACTTGATCTGGAAGATATGGCCGCCGAAGTATCCAAAATGTGGGTAACAGACCCGGAAACAGGTGAGCAATACATCACTGAAAGCAAAGTAACCGTAAGTCGGATCAGCCGCTTCATTGATGAAGTCATGATCCCGTTTGGCCTTTGTTACGTTCACGCTGATGGTGATGAAGCCAACCCGAAAAGCGGCATGGTATGGGATCAGGCTAATGGCTTTTGGTTCCCTAAAGTTCTGGTGCTTACTGATGAGTTTTATCGCTTGGCGGGTGCCAACCTTGAAAAGCTGAACATACAGCGGGAAGAACAGCTGGCTTTGCGCAATGAAGGCATTACCGATGAAGGCGAGATCATCACGGTAGCAGAAGCGAGAATGCGTAAGCGTAAACAAATTTTCAAACGTGCATGGGATGCCCGCAAGCAGAACGCTGGCGCTCAACGCCGCCGCAACAAGCTAGCATCCAAGAGCTTGGACGAACGCAAGCATGAAGTAGCTACGGCCCTCACCAAGTCTATGCCTGCCCATGAGCTTGCCCAGCTAAGCAGTGAGCAGTTCAATAAGCTGGTTTGGGAACGCCTGAACAGCATGGATATAGGCATTAGCCACCCGCCACCTGATACCATTCAATAAATCCAATCGGATTAAAACCTAACCGGGCACATGCCCGGCATTTGTCGTTCCTGTAAGCCAAGATCCGGCAGGATCTCCCCACCTTTTAACATCACTCCCTCTTATTTTTGACGCGCTCAGGTGCTTCCTGTGGCTTTCCTTGTGGATTAATCTAGTTATCCACTCTTATCTGCAAGCGGGTAGATTTGTCTATCTGCGACCATAAGGAAGTTATGCGCAAAACCCGCTCTTTTCATTAAGATCATTAAGATACAAACTATTTCTACATCTCACTTTGTGTGAGTTATGAGGAAAAGAAAATAATGCCTGGCCATTTCCTAGCTAAAGCTAGGGGCCAGTGATACCCCCCCTCCGCCCCCCCAAGGGGGAACCCCTCGCCGCCGGGGACTCAGGAGGATGGCGCGGCCTTCGGCCTAAAGCCAACCTCCTAAGTCAAGGCTATTACGTTCCAATCCAGTCAAGGGGTGGCCGCTTTAGCTCATAGCGCGCGTTTAGTTCATTTTTCCATAGCAGAGCAAGGCTGGCGCTTTAAAGCCCGTATTCGGCCACTGGAACCCTTGACAGGCTTTCCACTTAAACACTTAAAAAAACGTCTCTAAGTGCCCGGAAAGGGCAGATCCACGTTATATGTTGCACATTAAAACGCACGATAATAATTGAGTTCAGATTGGAAATGGAGGAGTTTACTTTGAATACACTTTTTTTGTTGATGGCTGAATTTAATACAGCTGTAGTCCCATTGAGCCAGATTTCTGAGAAATACTTTGGCTTGGCTCCAAGGACTGCTAAGGATCGAGCGACAGCTAATCGACTACCAATCACCGCTTTTCGTGAATCTCAAAAGTCAGAGTATTTAGTAAGCGTAATCGATTTAGCTAATTATATTGATGAAAAAAGAAAGGAGGCAAATTTATGATTAATATGCTGAGCTTTTGGTTGGCTGGACGATATGTTGAGATTCAGTTGCCAGATATTTTTACAAGCTTAAAATTTAACGCTAAAAATGATTTATTACATTTGTTGCAACGCACACGGCGTGAATTTAAGTTTGATGAAAATAGTAGTTCACTTGTTGCACGTAACCTGTCGAAAGTGGCGTTTGATTACAATGTTGATGAAATAAAAAAGAAAGCTGAGCACTTTGCTGATCAGCTAGAAAAAGTTTTGATTAAAAATGGCCAAGCTTTTGTT
>NZ_CAWNIB010000019.1:0-11026 GCF_963874405.1 Vibrio sp. V08_P9A1T1 | reverse complement strand
TCAAAGCTGGACTCCTTTAGTCATATAACGCCCGGCTAAGGGGTTGACAACGCACCGCCGAACTTAAAAAACATACTGTAAACACTGAGCTTCAATTTTGTACTAAAGTCGCCACGCGTTGGCAATCCCTCTTGAGCCGTTTGTTATAAGCTGCCACTAAACGTTTGGATTACTTGAGTTATTAAACGAATACATGCGTATTTCATCCCTTGGAAACCAGCCTAATTTTTCGTAAAAATTTTGCGCATTAACATTATTGCTATAAACAAATAAATGCGTCTTTGAAACACCAATCGAAGTCAAAGCATCAACTGATTTTTCAACCAAAGCTTTACCTATTTTTTGGCCTCGAAATTCTGATGAAACAGCCAAATGTTGCAGATACCCTCTGCGACCATCGGTCCCAACGAGTACCGCACCAATAATTTTATTGCCGCTTAATGCAACAAAACTTAGCCCAGAGTTTCGGTTAAGGTAACTTTCAATGCTTTGTTTAGAATCAGCATCTCTTAATGACAAGCTTTCCGTCTGGCACCACAGATCAATCACTGAATCGTAATCGGAAATATCCATTTCTCGAATTGTAATCACTAAAGCCTCCAAAGCTTATAACGCTATCTATACAACAAAATGCGACCTAATTTACCACGCTACCGCCACTTATCATGAACTTTGATAATTAGAAATCTATCATATAAATCTTTTTTATCAGATGGTTAGTTGAATAAAAACTGCGTCAGACTTCACATTAGACGACTTTATGCAACTTAGTTTGTTGACTAAACCAAAAACAACAATACTGTATATAAAAACAGGCAGTTTTATTGGAAAAATATGAAATCACAATTTATTTTAAGCATTAAAGAGTATATGCAAGCGCGACACTATGCAAAGAAAACTATAGAGGCATATTTGCACTGGATAACGAGATTCATCTACTTCAATAACAAAACACATCCAATGAGAATGGGTAGTAAAGAAGTTGAGATGTTTTTAACTGACTTAGCTGTTAATGGGAAAGTAGCCGCTAAAACACAAGCGTTGGCGCTTAACTCTCTCCATTTTCTGTACCGTGAAATCATTAAAGAACCGCTATCAATTAGCATGAATTTCAAGAAATCTCAACTTGCCCAAAAATTACCAGTAGTGATGACAAGAACTGAAATTAAGCGGTTTTTAGAACATATTGAGCCACGATATCAATTGCAAATTATGCTCTTATACGGATCAGGGCTGCGGCTGATGGAATGTGTCAGACTCCGAATACAGGACATTGATTTAGATTATGGTGCGGTTCGGGTATGGCAAGGGAAAGGAGGAAAAAACCGCACCGTCACACTTGCTAAGGAGCTTTATCCACAGCTAGCTGAGCAACAAGCATTAGCTAAGCGTTACTATGATAAAGATATGCAAACCAAAGGTTATGGAGGAGTCTGGTTACCCAATGCGTTGAGAGAAAAATATCCTTCAGCTCCTTATGAGTTTAATTGGCACTACTTGTTTCCATCTAATTTACTTACCTTAGATGAGAATAGTGGGTTGAAACGAAGGCACCATATTAATGAGTCGGCATTGCAGCGAGCAGTTCGGAAAACCGCTCATGATGCTGAGATACAAAAGTCAGTTTCATGCCATACGCTAAGGCATAGCTTTGCGACACACTTGCTAGAAGCGGGAGCGGACATCAGAACAGTACAAGAACAATTAGGGCATAGTGATGTAAAAACAACTCAGATTTACACTCACGTACTGGATAGAGGCGCCAGCGGTGTATTAAGCCCACTGTCGCGCTTATAAATAAGCGCAATAAAAAAGGAGAGCATACTTGCCCTCCTTTTCTTTAAACCTTCACTGCTAAATTAAAGAGCAGTTTTTGCTTTTTCAACAAGCACTGCAAATGCAGCTTTGTCGAATACCGCGATATCAGCAAGGATCTTACGATCGATCTCAATAGATGCTTTCTTAAGACCGTTAATGAAACGGCTGTAAGATAGACCATTTTGACGAGATGCTGCGTTAATACGCGCAATCCATAGCTGACGGAACTGACGCTTTTTAGTGCGACGGTCACGGTAAGCGTATTGACCAGCTTTGGTTACAGCTTGGAAAGCTACGCGGTAAACACGTGAACGTGCTCCGTAGTAACCTTTAGCTTGTTTTAGAACTTTCTTATGACGTGCACGAGCTTGTACACCACGTTTTACGCGAGGCATTATGCTTCTCCTAAACTAAACGATAAATAAACTAAAAAGAATTAAGCGTATGGCAACATGCGCATAACACCAGCCACTTCACATTTTGGAAGGATTGAGTTAGGGCGTAGTTGACGCTTGTTCTTAGTAGTACGCTTAGTCAGGATATGACGTTTTGTAGCGTGCTTAAATTTAATACCGCCAGCAGTTTTCTTAAAACGCTTAGCTGCACCTTTGTTGGTTTTCATCTTAGGCATGATGAATAACTCCGCATTGTAGTAGTTTAAATAACATGTAATTAGGGCGAATAACACCCCACCGTCTTTCAACGGCGAGGTCTCATTACTTGTAAGCCGTTAATTACTTCTTTTTAGGGGCAAGCATCATGATCATCTGGCGTGCTTCAATTCGACTCGGGAAAGACTCAACTACTGCAATTTCAGCAGTATCCTCTTTCAAACGATGAAGAACATCGACACCGATGTCTTGGTGCGCCATCTCACGGCCACGGAAGCGAATAGTAACTTTCACTTTGTTGCCTTCTTCTAGGAAACGGGTCAGGTTGCGTAGTTTTACCTGATAGTCTCCAATATCAGTCCCAGGACGGAATTTAATTTCCTTAATCTGGATCTGTTTTTGCTTCTTCTTCTGCTCTTTAGCAGTCTTGCTCTTTTCAAAGAGGAACTTGCCATAGTCCATCACACGACAAACTGGTGGCTCGGCGTTAGGGCTGATCTCTACAAGATCCATACCAGCTTCTACAGCAGCTTCTAATGCTTCGTTGATTGATACAACACCAACGGATTCACCATCTGCGCCAGTTAAACGAACTTCACGAACGCCACGAATTTCACCGTTTAAACGGTGCTGGTTTGGTTTGGCCGGCTGTTGGCCACGTCTTCCGCCTTTAATAGTTTATTCCTCCAGATTGAGCTTACGGCTAGAAACTTCGGCTTGGATATACGCAATAAAGTCATCCAATTTAAATTTACCTAAGTCCTTGCCCCTGCGGGTACGTACTGCGATCTCTCCGGCTTCCATCTCTTGGTCACCACAAACAAGCATATACGGTACACGCTTTAAAGTGTGTTCGCGGATTTTAAAGCCAATCTTCTCATTTCTCAAGTCTGCTTTGGCTCTAATTCCACATTTTTGTAGTTTTTGTGCTACTTCCTGAGCGTAAACTGACTGTTTATCAGTAATGTTCATAATTACCGCTTGTTCCGGTGCTAACCACGTAGGGAAGAAACCTGCATACTCTTCGATAAGGATACCGATAAAGCGCTCAAGTGAACCCAAAATTGCACGGTGAATCATAACCGGAACAAGACGCTCGTTACTTTCGCCAACATATGTCGCGCCTAGACGAGCAGGTAAATTGAAATCCAGCTGCACTGTACCACATTGCCACGCACGATCTAAGCAATCATGCAAAGTAAATTCAATTTTAGGGCCGTAGAATGCGCCTTCACCTTCTTGAATTTCAAATGGGATATCCATTGCCTGCAGTGAAAGCTTTAATGCTTCTTCCGATTTATCCCAAATTTCATCACTACCAACACGTTTTTCTGGGCGTGTAGACAGCTTAACAACGATGTTATCAAAACCGAACGTCGTGTAGGTGTCGTAGACCATCTTGATACAAGATGTCACTTCTTGTTGAATTTGATCTTCGGTACAGAAAATATGGGCGTCATCTTGAGTAAAGCCACGAACACGCATAATACCATGTAATGAACCTGATGGTTCATTGCGGTGGCAAGATCCAAACTCAGCCATACGCAATGGCAGATCACGGTATGATTTCAAACCTTGATTAAATATTTGAACGTGGCCTGGGCAGTTCATCGGTTTAATTGCATATTCACGATTTTCAGATGACGTCGTGAACATGGCATCCGCATATTTATCCCAGTGACCAGAACGCTCCCATAGAACTCTGTCCATCATTAATGGACCTTTTACTTCTTGGTAATCGTACTCACTGAGTTTTTGGCGAATGAACACTTCAAGATCACGGAATATAGACCAACCGTTATGGTGCCAGAATACCATCCCTGGAGCTTCTTGCTGCATATGGAATAGATCGAGTTGCTTACCAATTTTACGATGGTCACGTTTAGCCGCTTCTTCTAAACGCGTTAAATGGGCTTGAAGTGCTTTCTTGTCATGGAATGCCGTACCATAGATGCGCTGTAGCATCTTGTTATCACTGTTACCACGCCAGTACGCGCCAGCAATGCTAAGCAGGGTAAAGTGTTGGCAGAAGCTCATGTTAGGTACGTGAGGACCACGACACATGTCAATGTATTCTTCATGATGGTATAGACCTGGTCTGTCATCACGAGCCACGTTCTGATCCAAGATTTCCATCTTGTATGTTTCACCGCGAGCTTCAAAAGCATCACGGGCTTCCTGCCAACTGACTTTCTTTTTGACAACTTGATATTTTGTCTTGGCAAGCTCTTTCATGCGCTTTTCGATTTGCTCTAAATCATCTTGCGTGAGTGATTGCTCAAGATCGATATCATAGTAGAAGCCGCTGTCGATCGTCGGACCAATCGCCATTTTGGCTTGTGGATAAAGTTGCTTTAATGCATGGCCAAGTAAGTGCGCACAAGAGTGGCGTACGATCTCTAAACCATCAACTTCATCTTTTGTCGTTATAATTTCAAGGCTAGCATCATTTTCGATAAGATCGCACGCATCGACGCGCACACCATCGACACGGCCTGCGATCGTTGCTTTTGCAAGACCAGGGCCGATAGAAGCTGCAACTTCCATTGTCGATACAGGGTGTTCAAAATGACGTTGACTGCCGTCAGGAAGAGTAATAATAGGCATGTATAATCCTTACAGTGGTGTTGCATACCAAGCAACACGTGTTGAGTTTGATTGAAAATAACCCATCGAAGCTCACTCGGTAACACGAATACCGGAACTTCAATGAAGCGAAGATTTTAACTAGCTCACGCTAGAAATGCAAAGATCGAATTATATAAATCAAAAGAAAAAGCCCATGATAAATATCACGGGCTTTGGAGTTTCAATAATTGATTATGCTTCAGCGCGACGAGGACGACTTAACGTACCCGCATTGGCATTAGCACTAGCATTGCCGTGACCACGTTCACCACGGAAGTTACCACGATGGTCGCCACCACGGTTGCGGTCAAAACGACGCTCACCATCACGACCAGTCGCCGCTGCACCGTCACGGTTGCCACGGAAGCCACCTTCACGGCCACCACGACCTGCGCCAGCCGCAGGAGCACCGCCTTCACGATTACGGAAGCCACCGTTTCCGCCTTCACGACGGGCACCACCACCGTTACCACCTTCACGACGACCACGAGACTCGCGGAAGTCATCAAAGTCACATACAACAGCACCGACTTCTTTTTGGCGAATACGCAGTTTACGCAATTTGCCTTCAACATCTGAAGACATTGATTTAGGAAGCTGTACGAATGTATGGCCTTGAGCAAGTTTAATTGCACCAATTGAACCTTTGGTTAAACCAAGTTCATTAGCTAAAGCACCAACGATGTCTTTCACTTGCACGCCTTGCTCGCGGCCGACTTGTAACTGATAAGTATCCCAGTCATTGCTCGCAGTACCATACTCGCGGCGACCTTCGCGTCCATCACGGCTATCGCGACCGCCTTCACGGCGTTCACCACGCTCACTACCCTCTTTACGATCACGACGACGTGATTTTTCACGCTCGATCGCGTCGACCATTGGATCTGGGCCGACATAGAACAGTGGACGATTGCCTTGTTGGCGCTTCAGTAAAATGGCCGCCAGTGTTGTGGCATCAATCTCTAGGCTTTGTTGAAGTTTTTCAATGAGCTCAACAAATTTGTCTAAAGCAGTATGACCTTTGTCAGCTTCTAGCTCTGCACCCAGTTTGATGAGACGAGCTTCAGCAACTTTGTCACGCATTGGAAGTTGAATCTCTTCCATTTGAGAACGAGTTACGCGCTCAATCGTACGCAACATACGAATTTGGTTCGTGCGAACTAGAAGGATCGCTTTACCTTTGCGTCCAGCACGGCCAGTACGGCCAATACGGTGGATGTATGATTCTACATCGAATGGGATATCATAGTTGAACACGTGTGTAATACGTGGAACATCAAGACCACGAGCAACAACGTCTGTCGCAACAAGAATATCGATTACACCCTGTTTGATATGATCAACCGTGCGCTCACGCAGTGATTGCGGAATATCACCATGAAGCGCTGCCGCTTTAAAGCCACGAGATAATAACCAATCAGCTAAACGCTCGGTGTCTTGACGAGTACGTACAAAGACGATTGACGCATCGGTTTCTTCTGTTTCAAGAAGACGAGCCATCGCTTCATCTTTTTCAACACCTTTAACAACCCAATATTGCTGCTCTACTTTCGCAACAGTTTGGTTTGAACCTGCTACGTCAACACGAGCTGGATCACGTAGGTAACGGTCAACAATCGTCTTCACCATAGGAGGCATAGTCGCAGAGAACAGCACGCGTTGAGCGGTGCCAGGTGCTTGTTCCATGATCCAAGTTACGTCATCAACGAAGCCCATTTTGAGCATTTCGTCAGCTTCATCAAGAACGAAGGTATGACATTCGTCTAAATGAAGGCGATCACGAGTGATCAAATCTTTTACACGACCAGGTGTGCCAACCACAATATGAGCACCATTTTTCAGAGCGCGCATTTGGTCAACAATAGAAGCACCGCCATAGATCTCAAGTACTTTAAGGCCTTGAATCTTTTGGCCAAGGTTTTTGATTTCTGCCGCAACTTGGATAGCAAGTTCACGAGTTGGTGCCATCACAATTGCTTGTGGCTTGTGTTGAGAAAGGTTTAATTTGTTCAGTAGAGGTAGAGAAAACGCAGCCGTTTTACCTGTACCTGTTTGTGCTTTACCTAGCGCATCTCTTCCTTCAAGAAGAAATGGAATAGCAGCAGCTTGGATAGGAGTTGGAGAAACGAAACCCATTTCATTTAGAGCAGAAAGGATTGAGTCGTTTAGGGCTAATTCACTAAATTGAATTACAGAGTCTTGCATGGAGATCCCACTAGATTAATTAACAAAAGGTCCCACGTGCTCTACCAATTCCAATACCGATCCATTAAAAAGAGCTGAGTTCCGTTCAGATGCGGATAAGTCTTAAAACGCATCAAGCCGCTAGGGACATATAAGGGACGCGGATTATTCCCTAAAAGCATAAAAAAAGCTAGTAAAAATTGAATTACATCACAAAAATTCGTCATAAATGACCATTAAGCTCATTAATTCACCCAAAACGAACACAGAAGCTGCATTTACAGCGCACTGTTAAAGCAGACTAGCAAAAATAACGCTTTCGGTAGTAATCATCCCGCTCAATGATTATAGTGTGCCCAATCGCATTTGTTAGAAAAAGAAACATGTTTCAAGATAATCCGCTCCTTGCTCAACTCAAGCAACAAATCCAAGAGAACTTGCCTAAGAAAGAAGGTACGATAAAAGCCACTGAAAAAGGCTTCGGCTTTTTAGAAGTTGACAGTAAGAACAGCTTCTTTATTCCGCCTCCGTATATGAAGAAATGCCTACACGGAGATAAAGTGGTGGCCATCATTCGCACCGAGAATGAGAAAGAAGTGGCTGAGCCTCAAGAGCTGCTTGAGCCTTCACTAACTCGCTTCATTGGCCGTGTAAAGCTGTACAAAGGTAAGCTGAATGTCACGCCCGATAACCCGCAACTAAAAAGGCAATCGCTGAAAGCTAAGGTGCAAAAAGGATTAAACCCTGAACATTTCTCTGAAGGTGATTGGGTTGTTGCACAGCTTATTAACCATCCACTGAAAGACGATAGCGGTTTTATGGTTGAAATCACCCATAAAATTACGGATGCCAACGATAAGATTGCACCTTGGTGGGTGACTTTAGCTGAAAATGACCTGCCTAACAGTGAGCCGGCTGGTATTGAACATTGGCAGCTCAAAGATGATGCCGACCTACAACGCATCGATATGACCCACCTTCCTTTCGTGACCATCGATGGGGCATCAACTAAAGATATGGATGATGCACTGTTCGCCCAAAGAACCGAGGACGGTGACTTCACATTAACCATTGCTATTGCAGACCCAACCGCATACATCACGCCAGATGACGAGATGGACAGTGTCGCGCGTGAGCGGGGTTTCACTATTTATCTCCCTGGCCGCAATATCCCAATGTTGCCACGTGATTTAGCCGATGATTTGTGTTCGTTGATGGAAAATGAAGTTCGCCCTGCCCTTTGCTGTACCGTAACAGTGACTAAAGAAGGTGTGATTGGCGATGACATTACCTTTTTTGCGGCCAACATTAAATCGCACGCTCGATTGGTTTATGATCATGTATCAGATTGGTTAGAAACGGGCACTTCTGCCGATTGGCAACCAAGTGACCAAATCGCTTCCGTTGTACGTGATTTGTATGATTTTTCATTAGCGCGCGCACAATGGCGCGAAACATATGCAGTCGTGTTTCCTGATCACCCTGATTATCGATTTGAACTGAGTGAAGACAACGACGTAGTGGCAATTCATGCGGATCTTCGCCGTAGTGCTAACCGTCTTGTTGAGGAAGCGATGATAACCGCGAATATCTGTGCGGGAAAAACGCTCAAAGCGCATTTTGGCCAAGGTGTGTTCAATACGCACGCGGGGTTCAAACCCGAAAAAATTGCCGATGTTGTCGAATTAGTCAACCCAACGGGTGAGCTTGAATACACTGCCGATAACTTAGCGACTCTAGAAGGCTTTGCCTCTTTACGTCGCTGGTTATGTAAGCAAGAGACCCGCTATCTGGATAATCGTATCCGCAAGTATCAAGCTTACAGTGAAATAGGAAACCAACCTCTTCCGCATTACGCAATGGGTTTGGATATCTATGCCACTTGGACTTCTCCTATCCGTAAATATGGCGATATGATCAACCATCGTATGTTGAAAGCACATATTTTAAACAAAGAGCCCGTACAAACACCGGATGAAACCGTTGGTGAAGAGTTGGCACTACACCGCAAACACCACAAAATGGCCGAACGTAACGTAGGCGACTGGCTCTATGCTAGAACGCTAGTAAACGAACCGAGCAAAGGCACCCGTTTTACGGCTGAAATTTTTGATATCAATCGAGCTGGCATGCGCGTACGTCTTTTGGAAAATGGCGCAGCCGCATTCATTCCTGGTTCTTTAATCTTAGACAACAAAGAACGTATTGAATGTAATGCGGAAAGTGGAACGCTGCTTGTCGATAAAGAAGTCGTCTTTAAGCTCGGTGATACGCTCGAAGTCGTGCTCGCAGAAGTGAATATGGAAAACCGCAGTCTGATTGCAAAACCGACTCAGGTTTTCGAACCGTTACCTATACCTTCAGAAGCTAATACCACTACCCAAGGGGAGTGATTTTAGCAGCATAGACATTTCTATCAGGCATTCTTCGGAGTGCCTTTTTATTGCTTATTGATCACCAAAAGTAAGATTTAGGATCTTTTTCAATTTCGCGGATCAACGCCGTCAAATCCGTTGTTTTAGGGAGAAAAGGATACGGCAACCAATCTTCAATTTCTTTATCGGGATCCGTATTAGGAATATACAGCGCCCATTTAGCTTCTTCCCAAATCACTTTCGCCACGATACTTGAATAGTCGCAATGCGTTGAATCTAATTTGTAATGGTGTTTGATGAAGTGCACACCGTTAACAATAGGCTCAAAACAGGATTTGCCTAATTCAACAGACACACTTTGGTTACGATTATGGCAAACAAGCTCTGCTCTTCGTTCTAGTTGACGTTGCAACAAATTCACTACCGCCATTTTACCCTCGCTCAAACACGGCTTCCTGACATCTCGACTATAGCTGACTTCGCTTATCTCTGATATGAAAAACCGTAAGGCTACAAACCACTTACCTTTGTGGTTCACAAAAGTGTCATCTATACGACATATTATGGTGGCTCAATTTTTCTAAATAACCATATTGGAGCCACTATGTTTCGAGTCGCGCTTGCTACACTGCTTTCAACTTTGCTACATACCCAGTTTGCCTTCGCAAGTGAAGTTAATATTTCTGGCTCGACCTCGGTCGCTAGGATCATGGAAGTATTCGCCGAGGACTACAATACCGCACACCCTGAAACTTATATCGCGGTTCAAGCCGTAGGTTCGAGTGCTGGCATCACATTACTGAAAAAAGGTGTCGCAGATATCGCCATGAGCTCGCGCTACCTCACAGAAAGTGAGCAAGATGAGACGATGAGCACCCTACCGATTGCCTATGATGGGTTGGCTGTTGTAATCAATCGCTTAAACAGTATTGAAAATCTGACTCGTGAGCAGTTATTTGATATTTATAAAGGGAGAATAACCAACTGGAAACAAGTCGGTGGTGCTGATCAAAAAATCGCAGTTGTGACCAGAGAAGCATCATCAGGTTCCCGCTATAGCTTTGAAAGCTTATTAGGCCTGACTCGTGTGATTAATGATCGCTTAGTGTCAGACATCAGTTCCAATAACTTAGTGGTCAATAGCAATAGTATGGTTAAAACACTGATTAACCATAACCCTCAAGCGATCGGTTTCATCTCTACGGGATCGGTAGATAAATCGATTAAAGCGATAAAATTTGAGGGAGTAGAAGCCACTGCAAAAAATATTGTCACTCATGAATATAAACTTTCCATGCCATTTTTAGTGGTCTATTACCCTGAAAAAATCACTAAAGAGACTCAAGCTTTCATTGCATCTTTAAAATCAGCGGAAGCAAAGGCTCGCATAGAAGAATATGGTTATATTCC
>NZ_CAWNIB010000018.1:0-11268 GCF_963874405.1 Vibrio sp. V08_P9A1T1 | reverse complement strand
ACACTATGTTTAATCTAGCTAATAATATTGATTAAATTATTAGCTAGAATGACTTAACGCTAAGCGATGAGATCGTTTTTCCAGCTTTGAGCGATGAAATCAATGAATTGGCGAACCAATGGGGTTTGATAGCTACGAGAAAGATACACAGCCCATAGTGCGCTGCTTGGGCTGTGAAACTCTGGCAAAACGCGTACTAGTGTTCCTGAGGCGATAAAGACATTTGCAAGATCGCATGGTAGCCGTACGATGCCTTTGTGATGTAGGGCAGCACGGCATAAAATTTCCATATCATTAGCGCGGATGTTGCCATTCACGGTGACAGAGAGCTGTTCATTGTCTTTAACCACATCCCACTTGTTATTACTCATGTGCACAAAGCAGTTGTGCTGGGTTAAGTCATTGGGTGTATTGATAGGAGGGTGTTGGTTGAGATAGCTAGGGGAAGCGCATATGACGGTGCCGACGCTCATTAAACGGCGAGCGATGAGCGTATCATCCGGCTGTTGGGTAAAACGCAGGGCAATATCCACGCGTTCATCGACCAGTTGTGAAAGGCGATCTGAAGCGACAATGTCAATTAACACATTGGGGTGTCGTTGCGTGAAGTCTTCAACAACGGCCAATAACATGTTTTGAGCAAGGCCTATCGGCGCGGCAATGCGAATGGTACCGTTTAAGAGTTGTGACTGTTCCAACGCCCGTGTTTCAAGTTCGGCAGTTTGGTGCAAAATTTGTTCGCAACGGATTAAAGCCTCTTCACCGGCGGTGGTTAGGCTGACTTTGCGTGTCGTGCGGTGCAGTAACCTCTGCTTTAACCAATCCTCAACTTCTTGGACATGACGTGACACTTGTAATCGACTTAAGCTCAAGTTGTCTGCGGCTTTGGTAAAACTGGCAGTATTTGCCACTTCGATAAAACTGCGCATGGCGGTTAGTCTGTCCATGGTAGGCCTTTATTAGATACGAATATTGATACAATCTACATCATTTTTGAGTGTTTTTCCTCCTTCGTTTAACTACTAGACTACAATTGTTGTCGAGAAACAGAAACCGAATGAGGAAATAAATTATGAAAATTGCAGTATTAGGCGCATCAGGTTGGATTGGTAGTCACATTGTCAATGAAGCAAAAGCACGGGGCCACGAAGTGGTAGCGTTAGTGCGTGATTCAAGTAAAGTCGATGCTGAAGGTGTTAGCGTTCAACAATTTGATTTACAACAGCCTTTGTCAAAAATTAGCGCTGCGTTAGCTGGTGTTGATGTCGTGATCGCTTCTATCGGCGGACGTGCGGCTGGCAACCACGATATTGTTGCAGCTACAGCGCAAAAACTGCTGTCGGATCTACCGCAAGTGGGTGTGGATCGCCTACTGTGGGTTGGTGGTGCGGGTTCATTGGAAGTCGCTCCCGCTATCAAATTGGTGACCGTAGAAGGTTTCCCTGAAGAGTACAAAGGGGAAGCATTAGCGCAAGGCGAAGCGTTGGATCTCTTCCGTGCGAGTACAAGCAAGGTTAATTGGACATTTGTTAGCCCGGCCGCTGAGATTTTTCCGGGTGAGAAACAAGGTGCTTACCGTGTGGGCGGTGACGCTCTATTGTCTGATGCTGAAGGTAACAGCAAAATCTCAGTCAGTGATTATGCCCTCGCGATGATCGATGAGTTAGAAAGTGCCGCTCACCCTCGTCAACGTATTGGTGTTGCTTACTGATACCAGACCGATAGATCCATTTGGCTATTCTCTTGATCGAAAATTGCTGATAACGTGAACGAAGTAATGCTCTCTATGGGCATTACTTTTCTTTGTTTCGCTTATAGGCATTTTAATGGAAATGTTCAGTAGTACGGCGCTTATCGCCATGTTTCTTATTTTCTTGGGTTCATTTGTGCAAACGGCGATTGGTTTTGGTTTAGCGATCGTCGCAGCGCCCTTGCTGTTCTTGATCTCCGCCGATTACGTTCCTGCCCCCATTTGTATCGTGGCGCTGTTTATTTCTATCTTGAACGCCTTAAAGCATCGCTCGAACATTGAGCTCGGCGGTTTAAAAATGGCGCTGATTGGTCGCGTTCCCGGTTCAATTGCGGGCGGTATCCTTCTGGTTTTAGTCTCGACGGATGTACTGGCGTTATGGCTTGGTTTATTGGTGTTATTTGCCGTGGCTGTTAGTTTATTGCCGTATCGCATCGAACCTACCCCGATAAAAATGGGTATTGCGGGTTTTTTCTCCGGCTTCTTTGGAACTAGTTCCGCGATTGGTGGGCCGCCGATGGCGTTGATCTTACAGCATCAAGAAGCGAATCAGTTGCGTGGCAATCTTTCGGCATTTTTTGTGTTTAGCTCGATCATCTCTTTGATTATTCAAATACCGGCAGGTTTTCTGACGTTACATCATTTATGGATAACGATTCCGCTTATCCCCTCAGCTTGGTTGGGCTATAAGTTGGCGATGATGACCACGCAATCACTGCCCAAAGATAACATCCGTTTCGCCGCGTTGCTGCTTTGTACGATAAGCGGCGTTACGGCGGTATGGCATGGTTTAGCCTAGCGTTAATCTTCCGTTCAGGTCATTCAATGATACTGAAAGAGTTTATGGGTCTATTTTATACGGAGTAGTAGTGATGAGAACAATCGGCAATATTATTTGGTTTTTACTGGGCGGAGTGTTTATGGGGCTCGCTTGGTGGTTTTTTGGTCTCCTTGCCTTTATCAGCATTATTGGCATTCCATGGGGGCGTGCTTGCTTTGTTATCGGTAACTTTTCGTTTTTTCCTTTTGGACAAGAGGCGATTTCCCGTGATGAATTGACCAATCAGCAAGATATTGGTACCAGCCCATTTGGCTTAATCGGCAATGTGATTTGGTTTGTTTTCGCTGGTTTTTGGTTAGCCGTTGGTCATATTTTATCGGCGGTGGCGTGTTTTATTACCATCATTGGCATCCCTTTCGCACTACAGCATTTGAAACTCGCGGTTATTTCTTTGGCTCCGATTGGTAAAACCATCGTCCCGAAAGAAGAGGCGGCGAGAGCTCGCTATTCTTCTTATCGTTAATATAGGTTTTGTTTTTGCTCCTTTTCTCTCGTGTTGCTCTCTCAGTGACGAGGGGAAGGGGGCATCTTGCCAACGCGATTAATACGCTTTAATCCCAAACTCTCGCAGTTTTCTAGGCAGAATCTCATCTAAATGCGTAATGTCTTGCGGATGAATATTAATCAGAGCAAAGCCGTGATCGTGGTAAATCGCTTGTGTGTGTAAGCGCGTTTTTTCGTCGGTTGCGCCATCATCTGAACCCCAATATTGTAAATAGACTTTCCCTGTTGGCAGATAAAAATCGCACATCACATCAGCTTCTATCGGCAACTGACGCTCATAAGCGTGGACGACGCCCGCCAAATAGAGCCAATTATCGATCAATAATTCGCCGGTTGAGCGAACATAGTGGCCGTCTAAGGTGCGATGTTTTGCCTCAAATTTTTGGCGAAAGTTGGACAATGATTTATCGGTCGATTGGCTGTGAGCCTCTTGCCCTAAAAATTCGACGATGGATTGTTTCAGACGTTTATGGCGAGTCACCGTATCATGCCAAACAACAAATAATTGCTCAGAAGCTTTGTCTTCACGTTGCTGGGCGCCAGCTCTGAGCCCAGCCTCCGTTACTTGCCAGCCTTTTTCTGTTTTAGATATCCAGCCTAACTCACTCAATAGTTGATTTATTTTTTTGGGGTTGAGCCTGAAATGATCGCCAAGCTGAGTGGCACTTAACGTTTTCCCGCTGGTGGCTTGTGTGTCGACGAGCAAGTTTTCCGGCCAGACAATAAATTGGCCATATTGCGTGTGCTGGGCGTATTCGCCGCCAAATTTTGCTCCCAGTTCTGTTAATAGCCACTTGTTGTCGAAGCGGTTAATGTACCCTGCTTTTTGGAGGTTACTGAATAGTTGTTTAGCGTCTGTATTACGCAATTTAGCCAGTGCCGAGGTTGACAGTTTTTCTGCCATCATTATCTCCTTATTTCACGAGATCCATTTAATTCAACAGTCTGATATCTCTACCTTACTTGAATTTTGGGTAAATGACAGAGCGAGTGTGTGCGATGGTTTTTAAAATAGATAAAAGCTTAATTTTTGAGCTTAGGCGCGGGTAAACATGAGTGAGTAGAAGTGGTCATTGCGTTAACGCGAGTTATTGGCTCGCGTTTTCTACTCCAGACGGTTTAGCTTCAACATTGCCTGTTTTTACCCATACGTTACTCAATTTATACATGGCGCAGACACTGCATGTGAGCACTTCTCCTTTGCCATGGATCACAAGCACGATATCTTCTCGTTTTTCTTTCGAGTTATTGCGTAGCTGGATCGTGAGTTGATTACCATCCACGCTGTAAGCGCGAGACCAGTGCTGAGTTTTAGATTCAGCACGTACAATACCCTCTTCGAAAATTAATAAGTCATCATTGAACTGGTTGTCATAAGTCCCTTTGAACTCATAAGTTTCACGGTTTAACCAACGTTCAAGGTCATCTTGAAAACAGCCTTGCAAAGTGGCTGTAAGGACGAGAATACTGATTGATTTTGCCGTAGATCTTATCATGTTGCTGCAACCTCTGTTGTTGTTCGCTCAAGTTCTAATAAGCTCGCTTTACGGTTTAAGCCCCCCGCATAGCCAGTGAGTTTACCACTTTTTCCGATCACTCTATGGCAAGGAACGATGATCGAAATTGGATTTCTACCATTGGCCAAGCCGACAGCCCTTACGGCTTTGGGGTTACCGATCGCCTCTGCAATCTGTTGGTAGTTCCAAGTTTCGCCATAAGGTATCTTGCATAATGCTTGCCACACAGATTGTTGGAACTCGGTGCCTTTTGCCGCTAAAGGTAAAGTAAATATAGTCCGTTTCCCGGAAAAGTACTCATCTAACTGTTTGATAGTATTGATGAGTATAGTGCAGTGTTCGGATTTTACCCCTAACTCTGTTGGCATGGTGGTTTCGGTTTCAAACCAAGCCCCCAGCAAACCTTGCTCGCAAGCTTGCAATGTCATGATTCCTAAGGGGCTGTGATAGTGGGTGAAGTTATTCATATTAGTAATTCCAGCAGTGAAAGGTAGCGTAACTTCCCCAAGGTGAAACCTTGTCTGCGTTCAGCTCAGGAAAATGGCTTAAGGCCTTCTTAACCACCAAATCAGTGTCTAGAAAGCAATCTGAATCGGACTGACCTCTTAACCTAGCGTAGTTTACGGTCCACGGCCCAATACCTTTTAGTGAAAGCCAAGCATCCACATCGGCTTCAGGGTGTTGGCACATGAATTGAGCAAAGCGTGTTAAGGTCTCTTTTCGGCTGTGTGGCATCTTTAAAAAGTGCAAATCAAGCTGTGCGATTTGTTCCGGGCTTGGAAAGTAACTGCTCGTATTTTGAGCTGGGTTCACCGCATCGACTAATCGGTTGAGCTGGCCAATGGCTGCTTTTATCGAAACTTGTTGACCTAAAATAGCTCTGACTCCCGCCTCCCAACAATTCCAAACGCCGGGAATGCGGATTCCTGAACGAGTGACTAAACCCGGAGCGCAGTCTTCCAAATAGGCCTCGATGTGGCTGATGTCGGCTTCGAGGTCAAATAGGCGGCGTAGTTTTGCCACCAAGTAACGCAGTTTGGTGATGTCTTGCAACTCGAATTCAACCTCTAAATGGGTCTCAGAGGTTAAGCTGGCACGAAACCAGCCAGTCGTATTGTGTATGTTGAAGGTGCGTTGATAATGATTGTTACTGACCTGTTCAATGGCGTTTACTACACGTAATCGATAGAAATCTAGCATATGTTGCCAATCGAAAGGGCCGCGAAAAGAGAGTGTTAATAGGTTTTTTGTCATCAATGCAGTTTTAGATTGCCGCACTTGGCTGGGGGTCAGTTGCAACGTTTTGATAAACGCATCGTTAAAGCGGCGGGTACTGTTGAACCCACAAGCGAATCCTATATCGGTAATGGACAGAGCACTGGAATGCAACAACTGCTTAGCAAACATCAACTGATGGTACTGAGCATATTGTTTCGGTGACACTCCTAAATGAGTTTGAAACAGTTGTCGTAGGTAGCGGTCACTGATCCCCAAACGTTCGGCAAATTGAGCCAGATTGCTCGATTGTAATTCACCTTGCTCAATAAGCTTGATTGCACGCAAGAAGGTGGTTTCAACCCCTTTCCATGCCCAAGAATGAGGTGCACTGTCTGGGCGGCAACGCAGGCATGGCCGATAACCCGCTTGTAGAGCTAGTGCGGAGTTGGCGAAGTATTCAACATTCTTTTCTTTTGGCAGGGTTGCCGGACATATTGGGCGACAAAAGATGTTGGTTGTTTTGACGGCAACGAAAAATCGTCCATCAAATCGCGGATCACGGCTAGTGCGAGCTTGTTGGCATTGTTCTTTATCGAGTTCCATCCATGGTGCCATTTGGTATAACGAGCCTTATGCAGTTTTTATAAGCTAAGTGTATGCATGAATTCTGTCGATACTAGCCATTTTCGGAACTGGATGGCTTTTTCTGCGGTTTCTCTTGAAAAAGGATATTCATAACGCTGTATTCAATACCCGCTACAGCGTTATGAATTTGTTGGGTCAGTCGAGAATGACCTCGCCCGCTTGTTGTAATGAGTAAGCACTACTAGGGTTGATGTTTTTGACTAACTTTTCCACTTGCATAATGGCTTCTATCGATGAGCTGTTTTTTCGGTAGCTGAGGAAGATGGGACGCTGCCAATCTTCCACATTGTCAATTCGATACAATTGGCCAGAGTGGATAAAAGGTTCAACAAGTGAGGTAGGAAGGTAAGCGCTTCCCCCTTTTTCTAAAATGAAATCAAGTGCGATACGAGCCGTCGAGGTGCGCAAATAGGGGGTCGGCGTCTTCGGATGTCGCTCAGCATGCTCGGAGGCGAAACGGCTTCCCCAATCGACGTACACGTATTTATTATCAAAGGCGGTTTCCAGTGTGTCAGGACGCGTCGAAACCAACACAAGTACTAAATCTGCGACTTTTTTGCAGTTTAGCTCTTCGGCTTTAATTGGGTCAAAGGCAAACGCCATATCTAAGGTACGCTCCAGTAGGCTGCGGTTGAGCTGCTCGCGCCCCATGACTTCCGCCATAAAGCCATAACCGCTAAAAGCATCAGTCACAACGCTTAAACAGTTTTGTAGATGAGCATCCCAAACGTTGGGCGTTCCCCCTAATGTAAGCTGCAAAGCTCGGCCATTTTCCAAAGAGAGCTCAAACTTGGCTTGTTGCAAGGTTGCCACCATCACTTCGGCATAGCCAACGAGTCGTTCTCCTGCCGATGTGAGCTTTATGTTGTTGCGATCACGCGTAAATAGTTGAGCATCAAAATAATTTTCTAATTGCTTGATACGTGCGCTGACGGCGGCTTGGGTCAAATAAAGGTTTTCAGCTGCTCGCCCAAAATGACGTACTTTGGCGAGTTCGAGAAAAGTGCGAAAAACTTTTACATCCATATTAAATCCTCTGAAATTACCCCGTCAGATTAACAAGGAAGTGCAATTATGACGATAAAAAATTTTTGTTTTTCTTTTCGGAGATTTACGCCTAATTTTCGCGTGATCTATCGCTACATGGTAGTAGCGCCATTCACATGAGGTTGATATGTCTGAGACTGAATTCCGTCACGGAAAAAAACGTTTTTACGACAATACAAAGTTTCCACGAGGCTTTGCTAAGTCTGGTGATTTTACTCTTGCAGAAGAAGAACTTCTCGCCATTTATGGTGGTACCATGCTTGGTCTTGAATCTGGTGAACTCACGCCAGAGAATGCCGAAGAAGCTCATTTTGTTAAGGCGATTGAAAACCCAGGTAAAGCGAAATCTAAGTTAGAGCGTGTCTGGTTAAAATACACTCAACTTGCTCGCGGTCGTAAGCGTTTCCATACGTTGAACGGTCGCAATAAACCGGAAAGTGGTGACGATTATAATGATGAAGAAGTCAGCTTAACGGAAGAAGATTAATCTGTATCTCTAATGCAGGATCTTAAGCCGTAATTTGGTCAGCTTTCTCATTTATCTCTTCAGCCTTATTGTCTCAATAAGGCTGACAAATTCGCTTGCATCGCCTTTCATATAAGAGATCTCTGTGCAAAAGAGTGTGACTCAATCAAGATGAGAAAAGTGCTTTCGCTCAAAGCCCTAGTATTGATGACTCACTCGGGCTTTGCATTATCGCTACTCTGCTCATTTGGTCGCGCTTAGCCAATCCATGAGCTGGGTCAACACCGCTACTTAGCCAAAATGGCTACTTTTTTCAAAAAGCTGTCGCGTAGATGCTCTTGGTCATAATCGAGATGGTAGGTATTGTGGAAGCCAACTTTTAGCTCCACACCATTTCCTCGCATGTAAATGTTATAGCCGTCATAGTCTGAAAAAGCTTCGATACCTTCATAGATTTTCCCGAATTCAGTTGGTGTACCATGCGCCATTACTGTTTCATAAGCATGGAGAATTTTCGCGGGTTCAAGTTCGTTTTTCATGGCATTTGCTCCTTTCTTGCTTGTTACTCCAAGTATGGGTAATGAATGCACGCTTCGCCAGATAGTGGAGTGATAGCGACTCAAACTTTACTTAATTTTATAGATGAATTTTTATCTCATTTGGTTATAGCATGTGCCGTATTAGTTAAGCGTACCTGTAGAAATTGCTACAAATTTAAGCGCATTTCTGGTTGGGATTTGAAGAAAGAGCGAAAATTTGACCTAAAACAATGGCAGTTACTTAACACTTATTTTATAATGCGAATTAATGTTCTATTACACCATAATATTCCAATAACTAGGGGCCAATCATGAGACTTATCCCGTTAAAACAGGCTGCACAAGTCGGCAAGTGGGCAGCAGCACACATCGTAAAACGCATCAACGCATTCAACCCAACGGCAGACCGTCCTTTTGTATTGGGTTTACCTACTGGTGGTACACCATTGACGACTTATAATGCACTGATTGAAATGCATAAAGCAGGCGAGGTGAGCTTTAAGCATGTCGTGACATTTAATATGGATGAATACATTGGTATTCCTGAAAATCATCCGGAGTCATACCGCTCATTTATGTATAACAATTTCTTCAATCATGTTGATATTCAAGAAGAAAATATCAACTTACTGAATGGCAACGCACCAGATGTTGATGCAGAATGTAAGCGCTATGAAGACAAAATTAAATCATACGGCCGCATTAATCTATTTATGGGCGGTGTGGGTAATGATGGGCACATCGCGTTTAACGAGCCTGCTTCTTCACTTTCGTCGCGCACTCGCATTAAGACACTGACAGAAGATACGCGCATTGCAAACTCTCGCTTCTTTGATGGTGATATCAACCAAGTTCCTAAATACGCGCTAACGATTGGTGTAGGCACACTGCTTGATTCAGAAGAGATCATGATTTTGGTGACAGGCCACAATAAGGCGCTGGCTTTGCAAGCGGCCGTGGAAGGAAGCGTCAACCATTTGTGGACAGTCTCCGCACTACAACTTCATGCGAAATCAGTGATTGTATGTGATGAACCATCGACTCAAGAACTAAAAGTGAAAACCGTAAAATACTTTGCGGAATTAGAAGCAAAAAATATCGAAGGTTTCTAAGTCTCTCCCTGCTGGGAAAGGACATTCATAAACAAAAGGCCTGCTAACATCAGCAGGCCTTTTTACACTTTGTAGCAAATGGGACTTTCTATCAAATGGGGAAGTGCGAACGAAATCGGTAGTTGAATTAACCTTCAGCAGCGATTTTCGCTTCTTTTAATTCAACTACTTGTTTCTCCGGGGCAGGGTAGGTTACTCCATTAAAGCGCCCACCTTGTTCAATGCTCAAGTCGTCGCTATAAATAGACCCTGTGACGCTCCCTTTGCTTAAAATTTCAATTTTAGTCGCGTGACATGTGCCTTGGAACTCGCCATTAATGATGATATGGCCTGCGTACAGCTCACCATTAACCGTGCCTGTTTCACTAATGACGATGGTTTTATCAACGTGCAATTGACCTTCTACCGACCCGTCAATTTGAATGTCGCTTTCTAACCTGAGTTCCCCACTAATGGAACAGCCTTTTGCGATGAGAGTTGTAGCTGAGTGCTGACTCTTAGCTCGACTTTGTTTACTAAAGATTCCCATCGGATACCTCTTACCTTACTAAATATCGTTTCAAAATCATTCACGCCCCAATCAACAAAAGGTCTTGGATCTAATGAACGGCCGACAAATCGAATTTCATAGTGCAAATGTGGGCCAGAAGATAACCCACTGTTTCCAGAATAAGCAATTAAGTCGCCCTTCTGTACAAAATCGCCCCCTTTCACGGCAAATTTTTGCAAATGAGAATAGGAGCTGGTAAATCCATAAGAGTGCTGTAAGCGTAAAAAATTGCCTGACCCTTTATCACTGGCGCGAGTGACTTCGGCAACGCCATCGGCTGGTGCATAAATTGGCGTGCCTATGTTAACCGCAAAATCTTGCCCGCGGTGAATTTTGACGTTGCCAGTGACAGGATGAATACGCTCACCGTATCCTGACGAAATTCTCGCATTATGCACAGGTGCACCGCTGGGTATTTGGGTCAGCATCACCATTCTAACTGAAGAAGTGATAGCAGCGGTGTCTAAACGTGATTCTAATTCCGCTCCGCTTTCATCCATCCCCAATACTTTTTCAAGATCGCCGAGCCTGTCTGAAACAACTTGCATCTTTTCTTCTCGTTCGAGCAGGTCATTCTCTAAGCTGCTTTTTAGCTCCTTTAAAGAGGTGACTTCTTCGGTCAGTGACATCGACTGGCTCTCTAACTCTTGTTGCTTAAGTTTAGCAAAATCAACTTCATCAAGAAGGTAATAGATAACGCCGCCAGTGGCGAGAATGCTGGCAACCAGCACATAGCCAAAACCTTTTAAAAAATGTCGGAACCATTTACCGAGATGAAAGTGCTTCGTCCCATGGATGGATGAAACGGAAACAACCACTCTTTCTTTCATGAATTCGTTCACAGCGTCTATGGTTAACAGTACAGCCGATTCTAACAGGGAATGCTCAGGGTCAAAACATTTTGCGTTGTAAGGCTATACTCGTCCCACCTCTTATTGTTCGGTTTGTGAATTGGAGCGTATCCTTGGCCTGCTTTTAGAAGAAGATCCGATGTTGTTAGTAAAAAAAGCCATATTAATGTATGAGCTCATATTAATATGGTTTTGTGTATATAAGTTACAAAATAGACAATATGGAAG
>NZ_CAWNIB010000017.1:0-11357 GCF_963874405.1 Vibrio sp. V08_P9A1T1 | reverse complement strand
GTATGGATGGTTTTATATTGGATATTTAAAGCGTTTATATAGTTATGTCGATGAAGATGGGACGTCAGTAGTATATAAAGATAAAAATACTTCCAGTAACCACTTTAATTTTGGTTTTTCTGGCGAAGATGACCTTCACAAGCGAATATTGCTGTTTGGTTCTTTGTGGTAATTTTGATGAGGGCTACTACGGCCCTCTATTACTATGTCCGTTATTTCTTCTTAATTCTTGATATCGCGCGCGCATGTTTCAAAAGTTTAGCGGTTGTCACTAGGTCTAACTCTGATTGTATCTCTATCAGTGCAATACCTGTCAAAATCTCTTGCGGTGTAACTTGTTGCCCAGTTGGGAGTCTCAAATATCGATCGCTCATCGTAAAACCTTTCCATTCATCATGAAATGAAAGCTCTGCACATCAGGCGTTTACATTCTTTGGGTATGTTCTTCCCTCCGTCCCATTCATTGACGGTTCTCACACTTTTAAAACAAAGTTTAGCAGTGTCTTCCACAGATAAACCGTATTCAAATTCACGAAAAAAGTAGTTTTTGGTCATTTCGTGATACTTCATGATTTACTCTCGCTAAACTGCAAGAGTTTAATAATTCATAAATTAATGTGATACCAGTTCCGTTGAACATAAGAGCACAAAGAGCGCACTGTACGAAGGCGTAGTAACTGGCAATATTTGCCTTATAAAAAGTTATTCACGAATTGCTAATGTTTGATTTTTAGTAACGCATTTATGTCCAATTATATGCTCTAGAGTGGAAGCTGATACCGTTCTGTTCCTCCCCCTTTCAGGGGGAGGTTAGGAGGGGGTGCTGCCAGCAACCAAGAAACACTCCACCCTAACCCTCCCCAATTAGTTTCGTGTTTGTTGGAGTTGTACTAATTGTGGAAAAGGAGGCATTTTAGGGCTGAAAGGTTTATGGGGCTTGTTTTGAATTATGCGGTTTTAAAATATCAGCCAGCACGGAAAATGGTTTAGGTACTGGCTGAGTTTTCGTGGTTAAACGATTTTAGGTTGGCCGTCGGAAGCGGTAGCGCCACCATCGACGGGTAAATTGACACCATTGATAAATGATGCATCGTCACTGGCTAAAAAGGCCACTGCGGCGGCAATTTCGCTCGGTTCTGCGGCGCGTCCTAGTGCGATGCGCTCGTTAAATTTATCTCTAATCTCTTGCGACCAACCATTGGTCATATTGGTTTTAACTAAGCTTGGGCACACGGCGTTAATTCGTACGCCAGCGGCACCGTGGTCTAGCGCCATGGCGCGCGTGAGGTTGACTACCGCGCCTTTACTGGCGCAGTAAAATGCGGCACCCCAGTCGCCACCTAAGCCAGAGACTGAAGCGGTGTTGACTATGGTCCCCTGCGTTTTTAGCAGTTCAGGTAAGGCAAATTTAGAGCAATACACGACGCCATCAATATTCACCGCTGATATTTTCTTCCAATCTTCAACGCTGCTTTCTAAGACGGAGCCGGGGATGTGGATGCCCGCATTGTTGACTAAAATGTCGAGCTTACCGAAGCGTGATACGGCGTTATCGATCATGGCTTTTACTTTTTTAGGATCGGAGACGTCAATCACTTGCGCCGCGACGCGTGTTGAGTCAAAAGCTTCGATGGCGGTGGCGAGTTGCTCTTCATTCCAGTCGGCCAGTACTACATTGGCCCCTTCATCATATAAACGCTGTGCTATCGCAAAGCCGATGCCGTTGGCGGCACCCGTGACTAAAGCGACTTTATGGGTTAAACCATTCATATTGTTTCTCCTTCGATATGCTCAAAAATTGGATCTCGATTTTCTTGTGTTCTGGGTAGCATCAACTTGTAGTTGTCGCTGTAATCAACGGGGATAGCGATGACAGCAGGTCCTTGAGTTTCCATGGCTTGATGCAGCATAGGCATCAGTTGATGACGTTCGGTCACGGCAAAGCCTTGCGCGCCAAATGATTCGGCATACGCTTTAAAGTCTATCGGGCCAAATTTTATTCCGGACGGGCGTTGATACTTTTTCATCTCTTGTATCTCGACCATGTTGTAGGCGTTATCGACCCAGATGATATGTACAATGTTGCATTTTAGGCGGACGGCCGTTTCTAACTCCATGCTTGATTGCATGAAGCCGCCATCACCAGAAACAGACACCACTTTGGTACTGGGTTTAAGCAGGTTTGCACCAATCGCCCAAGGTAGGGCAACGCCCATGGTTTGCTGACCATTTGAAATCAGCATTTGACGGGCGCGAAAACAGCTTAAATAGCGCGCAATCCAGATATGGAAGCTGCCCATATCCAGACACAAAGTGGTGTCTGGGGTAATAATGGATTGCATCGCTTTGATTAAGGTTAATGGATGAAACCCATGCTGAGATTGACGAGTAGGGTAGGATTTTATTATCTGCCGCTGTTGCGCCACTTTCTCTAAAATCGATAAGGCTTTGGGAGAGAGGCGTGCGAAATTGGTGACACAATCGATCATATCATCCAGTGATTGAACGATATTGCCGACAATTTCCACACAAGGTTGGTAATTGAGCTGATACTCTGCTGGTTCAATGTCTAAGTGGATGATTGGGGACTGTTTTGCGTTCCAAAGCTCTGGGTCGTACTCGATGGGGTTAAAACCAATAGTGACAATCAGGTCAGCATCTTGCAGCAATACATCTCCGGGCTGATTGTTAAATAAACCTACGCGGCCAGCGAAATGGTGATAATAGTTAATATCAACTGCCCCAGCGGCTTGATAGGTTCCGACTACAGGCAGTTGAGTGGTGCGCAAAAAACGGCTGATGGCTTGAGCATTTTCAGCGCGACTGGCGTGTAAGCCGAGTAAGACGACGCAGCGCTGTGACTGCTCGATTCGGGTAATGGCTTCTTCGATCGCTTCTGGGCTGGCTTGGCTTGAATGAACATTACGTGATGGAACAATAATATCAGTGAGTGTCTGGTCGGATAACACATCTTGGGGAATGCTAACGAAACATGCCCCCGGTCGGCCTGATTCTGCCGTGCGAAAGGCATTTGCCATCACTTCGCTGGCGGCATCAACATGTTGAATTTCTGCACTGGATTTTGTGATAGAGCGGAAAATACTGACGGTATCCATACTCTGGTGCGTTTGCTTTTGTTGGTCTGCGCGTTTGACCGCGCCGCCGATAGCGACCAGCGGGTCACCTTCTGAATTGGCAGTGGCAACCCCTGAAACCAAGTTGCCACAGCCCGGGCCTGAGGTCACCATAGTGACTCCGGCTTTGCCGGTTAAACGGCCGATGACGCCGGCCATAAAGGCCGCATTGGCTTCGTGACGCACTGGGATCATTTGAATATTGGTGTCTTCAATGGCGTCAAATAACCGATCAATTTTGGCCCCCGGAATGCCAAAAATATAGCGGATACCCAAAGATTCCAGCTGTTGAGCGATTAATTGAGCGCCATTTCTAGTGGTAGGTTTTGTATTCATTTTTATACCCTTATTGTTGACTGACGTTGACACTTCTTCACGAAGTGGTGGTGCTATCTGGCGGCTTTTTTCAATTCAATTCTTTTTCTCCTGTTCAGCGCTATTTTTCCGCTTTTTCAATCGCGGTTCGGATGTCATTGGGAGCTAGGTTGGCTTTAAGGAAATCTAGCGAAGTCGGGGTATCAATTACCAAGCGCGATACTTTGCCAATTTGTAAAAAGCCCGACGAAATAGAGTAGTCCTGTATGTGGCCACCGCCTTTTCTATCTTCGGTAATGAAATGTTCGTGATACCCCGGAACGTTAATACCTGTGGTGTACTGCGGGCTTCTAAAACCGGCGATAACGCCTTGTTTGAAGGTGAAATTAAATGTGGGCTGCTCTTTTACAACATCCAACATTGGGCGAAATGGGCGAGTTTGACGCGGCACGGTACGCGTTCTGACAAACTGATATAAACCGTCAATGCGTACTGCGCAGAAAATATTGTCACTGGGTACTAGTTCATCAATCAGATGATGAACGTCAGCACGAGACATTTTAGAGGTGATGGGAACTTCGACATCAGGAGTGAAAAAAGTCATGACGGCGAAGGGAGTTTGCTGCGCTAAGTGTGCGGGGTTAGCCGAACCATCGGCTTTTAATTGGAAAACTTCTTTATCAAACGCAATGAGCTCGCCGTCTAATTGATTGAATGTGCCCAAGCCAAAATCGCCATGTTGCAGCAGTTGTTCAACCGTTGTTGCGCCTTCATAAACGCCAGCAATCAACGCACTCATCAACGAAGTTTGGTAAATCTCTCCATCCCCCGTTACATGATGATATTCAGCAAACTCTTTTGCTACATCGAGAGAACAAGCACAAAGCGGAGTGTAGAATCCACGCATGAGAATAACCATTTATGCAATAAAGTGTATATTTAGATTGACTTCTCCACGTGGCTAAATCCAATATAAATAAGATTTATTTCTATATGGAAAAGATATGGAGTTTCGCTATCTCAAGTATTTTGTGGCGGTGGCACAAACGCGCCATTTCACACGAGCGGCTGAAGTGTTAGGTATTGCTCAACCACCGTTGAGCCAACAAATAAAGAAATTGGAGCATGAGCTCGGTACGCTGTTATTCAAGCGTTTACCACGTGGGGTAGAGCTGACCGAGGCTGGGCAAATGTTTTATGTTGATGCGGTCACCATCTTAAATGATGTGGATCGAGCGAAGGCGAAAGTAAAACAGCTGGCGCGTGGAGAAAAAAATGAAGTACGGATGGGCTTTGCGACTTCGGTTGCGATGAATACCCAAATATTATCCCGAGTGCGGGAGATAAGGGACAGTTTTTCAAACGTGAATCTCACCGCGGTTGAGCAAGCGATGCCAGAGTTGGTTGAGCAGTTGAAAGCTAAGCAGTTGGATATAGCATTGGTGCGTTTACCTTGTTATGCCAGTGAGTCTTTACAGCGGGTGGTTTTATTTGAAGAGCCTTTTGTCGCGGTGATCCCTTTAGGGCATCCCTTGGCTGGAAAAGATCGCCTTACTTTAGCTCAGTTAAAAAATGAGTACGTTTTGTTGTTTCCTCGTGAAACGGGGCCAGCATTGCATGATGGTATGAAAGCGCTGTTTGACGATGTGGGCATCCGTGTCGATCAACGTTTTTCGGCTCCACAGTTGAGGTCTATGGTTGCAATGGCTCAAGCGGGATTTGGCGTAGCTGTTGTACCCCAATCACTGGCTGAACATATCGATGATTCTGCCGTGATCACTCCCATCGAGGAGATGCCTTTTAACAGCCAAATTGCGGTGCTTTGGGAAGCCAGTAACTTAAATAAGCATGTGCTTAAGGTGGTGAAGGCATTAAGTCACCAAAAATAACATCCCCAGCATGATGATACTGGGGATGAAGCGTGTCAGAGTGGTAAGGTTAATCACGCTTACTTAGCGAGTTGAATGCAAAAACTCCACTGCTTTATCGGGATAGTCAGTAAATAAACCATCTACTTTTACAGTGTTGTAGAACACATCGAGCATCCCATCAAAGCTGTCGGCATAAGGTGCAATGCGATCGGGTTCTGCGCGGAAGGTATAAGGGTGAACGACTAATCCGGCGGTTTTAGCGGCTTTCATCAATGGCTTGATGATGATGTTTTCTTTGGTTGAAGCGCCGTCAACCAACATAGGTTTCCACGGGCCAATTCCATCGGCGTAGGTAGCGACTTGCTTCATGCCGTTTGCTTCGAACATCCAATCATAGCTGTATGGCTGTGCTTGGTCGCCATCATAGATCATGGTCTCATTCCAATCGGTGTAGGCCATCAATTGAACCAGTTTGAGGTCCATGTTCATTGCTGGAAGCAGTTCATCATTAATGCGTTTTAGCTCGATAGGATCAAAACATTGCAGATAAACGTTCGACTCTTGACTGTCGTAACCATATTCCTTCAGCATTTTCAGTACCGCTTTACTGATGTCTTTACCTTCATGGCGGTGGAACCAAGGCGCTTTGATTTCTGGATAAATACCAATATCGTAACCGAGCGTTTTGTTCAGCCCTTGGATCAGCTCGATCTCTTCCGCTAAGGTTGGGACGGTGAAGTCTGATTTCCAAAGAGGGAAACGGTTGGGGAAACCAGCAGTTTTATTGCCTTTGTCATCGATATTAAAACCTTCAGTTACGCGCAGGCTTTTGATCTCTGCCAGCGTAAAATCGATGGCGTAATAGCGGCCATCACCACGTGCACGGTCAGGGAAACGCTCTGCAACGTCAGTGACGCGGTCAAGATAGTGATCGTGAAGAACCACCAATTGGTCATCCTTGGTCATCACGACATCTTGTTCAATAAAATCAGGCTTCATGCCGTAAGCAAGCGCTTTGGCTTCAAGGGTATGTTCAGGCAGATAACCGGAAGCGCCGCGATGCGCTATCACCAATGGTTCTGCTTGAACCCACGCCGAGCTGGCTAAAGTAGCCATGGAAAGTGCGAGTAGTGTCAGTTTCATATTGTTATCCTTAAAAATTCCCCCTGACGTTGCAGGGGGAGAGTTTTGATTCAAAGTGAATAGTGCGTAACGTAAATTCAACACATTTAGGTGTCAGATTTATGATGGCGTTGACGCTTTTTCTTCCGCAAGTCTGTCTTTTTCTTTATGGTGAGCACGCTCGCCAATGTAGGCATACAGCAGACAAAGGATAGAAATACCGCATGAAGCGACTAGGATCATAAAGCCGCCATCCCAACCAAAGTGGTCAACGGTGTAACCCAATACCGCATTTGCCGCTACTGCGCCGCCGAGATAACCAAACAAACCTGTTAAACCTGCTGCGGTACCTGCTGCTTTTTTCGGAGCCAGTTCCAGTGCGTATAAACCAATCAGCATTACTGGGCCATAAATTAAGAAACCAATCGCAACAAGAGCCGCCATGTCGATACCTGGGTTACCAGCAGGGTTAAACCAGTAAATGAGTACCGCAAAAGTAACGAGAACCATGAATAAGATGCCCGCAGGTGCACGACGGCCTTTGAATACTTTGTCGGATATCCAACCACACAATAGCGTTCCCGGAATACCTGCCCACTCATACAAGAAGTACGCCCAAGAAGATTTATCAACGGTGAACTCTTTAGCTTCTTTCAAATAAACAGGAGCCCAGTCCAATACGCCATAACGAATGAGATATACAAAAGCGTTGGCAATAGCGATAGACCACAACAATTTGTTAGAGAAAACGTACTTAAAGAAGATTTCCTTCGCGGTCATCTCATTCTCATGAGATTTATCGTAGTCGTCTGGGTAGTCATCTTTATACTCTTCAATCGGTGGTAAACCACAAGATTGCGGCGTATCGCGCAGCGTCATCCAAATGAAAATGGCAACTAAGGTCGCAAAAAAGGCAGGAACGTAAAATGCGGCGCGCCAGTCATCGTTAAATGCCCAAAGACCAAACAAGAAAAGAGGACCAATTAAGCCACCGCCGACGTTGTGGGCTACGTTCCATACAGAAACAATTTCCCCACGTTCTTTACGTGACCACCAGTGAACCATGGTACGGCCACAAGCAGGCCAGCCCATACCTTGGAACCAACCGTTTAAGAACAGCAAAATAAACATCGCAGTAATGCTGCCTGTTGCCCACGGCATAAAACCGAAACAGAACATCACTAACGCAGACATTAAAAGGCCTGCACTTAAGAAGTAGCGTGGGTTAGAGCGGTCAGAAACGCTCCCCATTAAAAATTTAGATAAGCCATAAGCAATCGATACGGCGGCAAGAGCTACCCCGAGATCACCGCGGCTAAAACCTTGGTCAATCAAATAAGGCATCGCCAAACTAAAGTTCTTACGAACAAGGTAGTAGCCCGCGTAGCCGAAGAAAATACTGATGAATAACTGCCAGCGCAAGCGGCTATAAGTGCTATCGAGCCGCTCAGTAGCGAGCCTCTCGATATGCGCTTGGGGTTTAAAGATACCAAACATAGTTGACCTCATTAATGTAGTGCGATGGTTCTAAAGCTCGAACGATAAAAAATGTTTCATTCGAAAGAGAACGGCATTGTCGTGTGCAACTGAATGTATTTCTGTGACAAATGTTACAAGGGAATTAATTTGTGCATAAAAACAAATGATTAGTTTTCATTTTTTCATGGTTAGTGCCATTAAATTGAGATGTAATCGTTTTCACTTTTGTTCGCGAGATGTTTGTTTTTGGTTGTTTTGTCGTCAATTAAATCGCAGATAAGGAAAGTTGGCAAAAATTGTTAAACCATGAAGTCACTCGAAACTCACTGTGAGTTCAATGATTCATATCCTTTTTGATTGGAAAGAGAGTGGCAAAATAAGCAAATAGTCCAGTATTCCTACCCAGATTTGACACTGTCTATTGATAATTCTTGCTAGCTTTGATTGGCAATTCATGTGTTACAGAGTGTCGTTCTGTGGCATTGATGCTAATAATACAAAAAGGAAGAATGATGAATAATTTTAATAAAGTCAGTGTGTTGGGTTTGCTTTCATTGAGCGGATTGCTTTCTGCTCATGCACAAGCTCATGGTTGGGTTGAATTTCCGAGCGCGCGGCAAAATACCTGTTACCTAGATGGTGGTTTTTGGAGTAATACGATCCCTAATGCAGCATGCCAAGCGGCTTTTGATCAGTCTGGAGCTTATCCTTTTGTACAACGCAATGAAGTGGCGGCCAATGTGGCAAATTATCGTGACATGGCTCATGTTCAAGCTGTTGTTCGCGACGGCTTGTTGTGCTCCGCAGGTAGCAACGCGAAAGCAGGGTTAGATGCTGCTTCACCTCATTGGCAAAAAACGGCCGTGAATTTAGACGCTAATCAACAAATCGAATTAGTCTTTAATGCTACCGCGCCACATAACCCCTCTTATTGGGAGTTTTATCTCTCTAAACCGACTTATACCGGTGAGGCCCCATTAACTTGGGATGATCTAGATCTTATTGATACCAAAGGTAATATCACCGTGGGGACGGATAAAAAATATCGCATCAAGATTACCCTGCCTGCCGATAGAAGTGGTGATGCTGTGCTTTATACTCGCTGGCAACGTATTGATGCCGCGGGCGAAGGTTTTTATAACTGCAGTGATATTAGTTTTAGCGGTGGTGGATCAAACCCAACGGATCCGACAGACCCATCAGAACCTGCGCAGAATCTCAGCGATCTTGGTGGTTATCTTTCACAAGGTTTCGGTCCTGTTGAATCTGGCGATACGGTTCGTTTTCGTACCTTCGATGCCAATGGCAATGAAACGACCGATATCAGCTTAGCGATTTCAGCCAATAATACAGCAACGTGGCCAGCGGAAATGGCAGGTCAGTTTAACCAAGTAAAAAAAGGGGAGTGGTTTATTGGTATTTGGCACCAAGAAATGAATCACTATATGTACGATAGCCAGAATGTGTATGCTAACCGTGTGTTTGCTCCAAACGCGACTTACAGTTATCAGCTTTCTTTGCTAAAAGAGGAAACGCCACAGCCACCTGTCTCAGATAATGCTTGGAATGCGACTAAAATTTATGCGTCCGGTGATGTCGTTATGCACAAGCAGCAAACTTGGACCGCACAGTGGTGGACAAAAAATGAAGAGCCCGGAACTACGGGTGAATGGGGTGTATGGCGATAGTATTAAATAGCTATAGTATCGAGTAGCAAAAAGAGGCCATGGCCTCTTTTTGCTCTCTAACTCTGGTTTAATAATGGCTTATGAGATGAGGTTATTCACACAATTTGCCTTGTTTTGCTGGTTGGGTTAACGAGTAATCACCTTCTAAACTGCGATAGATTATCGCATTCCAAATGCTGCCATCATCCATTTCAAACTCAATGGCATAATTCACCCCGTTAACCACTTGTGAGCGGACATCGATAATGTCTTTTAATTGTGCATTGCTCTCCATTTGTGCTAAAGCGCTCTTCAACGCTTCTTTAGCTTCGTCGGTAATTTCTGTCGCTTGCCAACCTCCCGGCATCAACTCGCTTGCACAGATGGGTGACGGTACGGCATCTGTTTCCGCCACCACGGCGGTGGGCTCTAGAGCCTTAGTACTTTCTGTTTGCGTTTGTTGATCACACCCCGCTAACGCGAGCAAACCAAATAGAGGTAAAAGAAATCGTTTCATTGAGTTGTCCTTTGTTTTTAGAAAAGCAGAAAGGGTTGATCTGAGGAGTTCATATTAACAATTGTGGTGTGAGGAGTCCGTCAAGCTCTGTTAGGTGCGTGATAAATTATGATGATATTTTCTGACAATAAAACGCTATTACTATTTCTTACCAATATTGTCAGTTTTTAACCATAAATAATAAAGCCATTTCAACGTTAGGCTAGGTGTGATGCACATAAAAAACGCATTACATGACTGTGTGTTTTTATGCCTAGAAAAGTGATCAAGGTTGCAGAGTTGTAAGCTGATCGGCGATAAATTTTACAAATTGATTTCCATCAAAAAAGTGTGGTTTTTATGTGCTACTGTGCGCGCAAATAAAAACTATTACCCCGCCCTACAAAAAGGAAATCACAATGAAAAAAACACTTTGCGGCCTTGCCGTGCTTTCTGCTCTTGTTTCTACGAATGTTTTTGCCCACAAAGAAGGTGACTTTATTGTGCGTGCCGGTCTTGCCGCTGTGGTGCCCAATGATAGCAGCGATGGTATTTTAGGCTCAAATGAAGAGCTTGCTGTGGACTCAAACGTTCAGCTTGGCTTAACAATAGGCTATATGATCACCGACAATATTAGCTTTGAAGTGTTAGCGGCTACACCTTTTAGCCATACTATTTCAACCAATCTTTTGAACTTAGGTGACATTGCTGAAACAAAACATCTACCGCCAACTTTTATGTTGCAATACTACTTTGGTGAAGCGTCATCGAAATTCCGTCCTTATGTTGGAGCGGGCATTAACTACACCATGTTCTTCGATGAAGGTTTTAACAGTACGGGAAGTGGTGCAACCTTAACGGATCTCAAACTCAAAGATTCTTGGGGTTTAGCGGCCAATGCTGGTTTTGATTATATGCTCAACGAACAGTGGTTTTTGAATGCATCAGTTTGGTATGCCGATATTGAAACTGAAGCGACTTATAAGTATCAAGGTGTCGAGCAGAGAACTGATGTGACCATTGATCCTTGGGTATTTATGATAGGCGCTGGTTATAAGTTTTAGTGGTAGCAAGGTGATTAATAGAAGGCAGCGAGCGCTGCCTTTTTCAATTTCAAGCAAAAATTATATTGATAGTTATGTGCACTATTAAATGTACATATAATTATCATTTATGTTTATCTTGTTGATATTAAATTTAATTATTATAAGAATTCTTCGAGTTATTTTGGCTATTGTCTTTTTTGTGACCATTTTATTTGACGCTCGTTTTA
>NZ_CAWNIB010000016.1:0-11411 GCF_963874405.1 Vibrio sp. V08_P9A1T1 | reverse complement strand
GTGCTTTAGTGGCCAACATTAAGGCTGGGCGCACCGTGCAAGGCGGCAGCACGTTAACTCAACAGCTGGCAAAAAATATTTTCTTATCTAGCGATCGAACCTTATGGCGTAAAGTGCGTGAAGCTTATATGGCGCTCATTATCGACTATCGCTACAGTAAAGATCGCATTTTAGAAGCCTACCTAAATGAGGTCTATTTAGGGCAAAGTGGCGGTGAGGCGATTCACGGTTTCGGCCTCGCCTCACGGCTTTATTTCGGTCAACCATTACAAGAATTGCGCATTGATCAATTAGCGTTGTTGGTGGGCATGGTTAAAGGGCCTTCTTATTATAACCCTGCGCGTTACCCTGAACGTGCTAAAGAGCGTCGCGACTTGGTTTTAAAGCTGATGATGCAGCAAGATATTTTGACGGCTAAACAGTTTGAACAAGCGGCCAGTCGACCGTTAGATGTGCAAAAGCATCCTCACATTGCCAGCCGGCAGCCAGCGTATTTTCAGCAGTTAAAAATTGAACTGAAAGAGAAAGTGGGCGAGATCTTCAAAGCGGATAATGGCTTGCGCGTTTTTACCTCGCTCGATCCTGTTTCGCAAGCCAAATTGGAGCTGGCGATTGATCGACAAATTCCAGTGCTTTCCAAAACGGCGGGGAAAAACTTAGAAGCTGCAGCAATCGCTGTTGATCGAACCAGTGGTGAGATCCGTGCCATGGTTGGCGGTAAACAGACCGGTTATGACGGCTTTAACCGCGCTTTAAATGCAAGCCGTCCTATCGGCTCGTTAGTCAAACCAGCGGTCTATCTCACCGCACTCGCACAGCCAGATAAATACAACTTAGCCAGCACGCTTATCGATAAACCCATCACACTCAAAGGGAACAAAGGCGAAGTGTGGTCACCGCGCAACTTTGATCGTCAGTTCCGTGGTGAAGTGCCGCTGTATCTCGCGTTAGCCAAATCACTTAATGTGCCTACGGTACAATTGGGCATGCAGCTTGGGATTGAACAAGTTTCTGACACTTTGGTGCGGCTCGGTGTCAACAAAGAGGAGATCCGTCCTGTACCATCGATGTTTCTTGGCGCATTCTCTCTGACGCCTTATCAAGTGGCGCAGATGTACCAAACCTTAACCAACTCGGGTAAAAAAGCGCCCTTATCGGCGCTGCGCTCGGTACTGGATTTAGAGGGCAATGTGCTCTATCAATCAATTCCCAAAGTATCCCAAGCCGTTGAGCAGCAAGCGGCGTGGCTTACAACTTATGCGATGAAGCGAGGAGTACTTGAAGGGACCGGGCGCTATCTCAATAATCAGTTCGCTTGGGCGGCATTGGCGGGGAAAACTGGTACCACTAACGATAGCCGCGACAGTTGGTTTGTCGGGGTGGATGGTCGTGAAGTCACCACGGTTTGGCTTGGCCGCGATGATAATCAGCCGATCAAACTTACGGGTTCGAGTGGTGCATTACGGGTGTACGCGGAATATTTACAACATCGGATCCCAGAAAAATTACTTCTTCCTTGGCCGCAAGGCATTACCACGATTGGCTTTAAAACCAGTGCCGAGGGTGAATTAGTCCAAGATTGTCACAACGAATTTAAACTGCCCATGTGGGATAAAAACGGCGCATTGAAACAGAGCTGTGATAAACAACCAGGACAATGGTTAAAAAATCTCTTTCAGTGGTAGCTGGGGGAGTTTATATTGAATTGATTTCAAAGGGATTTAAGGAAGAGTCGTGAAACAGTTTTTAAGTAACTTATTGTTCTTGGTATTCATGTTTCCTGCGACTTTCGCGGTGGCTGATGAGCCACAAGCTGAAAAACCTATGCTGGACAGTGCTGCGCGCCCCAAAGTTGCCGTCGTTCTTGCGGGAGGAGGGGCAAAAGGTGCAGCGCACATTGGCGTTCTCAAAGCGCTGGAAGAGATGCGCATCCCCGTTGATTTCATTACTGGTACCAGCATGGGCGCTTATGTGGGCGGCCTCTATGCCAGTGGTATGAGCGCCGATGAAATTGAAAGTTTAATTTACAGCGTGGATTGGAATGAAGGCTATCGTGACCGGGTCAACCGTAGCCAACGTCGTGTTCGGGATAAAGAGTACGAAGACCGCTATCAACTGACCACCGACCTTGGACTGCGTTGGGGTGAGATCCGCGCACCACGCGGTGTGGTGCAAGGGCAGAATATGTTGCGTATTTTGCGAGAAACGTCGGGCAATCTCTCTGAATTTCACTCCTTTGATCAACTGCCTATTCCTTATCGCGCGGTAGCAACTGATATCATTGCTCTTGAGGAAGTGGTGTTGGATCGTGGCTATTTAGTGGATGCGATGATGGCGAGTATGTCAGTACCCGGAGCACTGCCACCTTACGAAGTTGATGGTCGTTGGTTAGTCGATGGCGGTGTGACCAATAACATGCCTGTTGATGTTGCACGTGCCTTAGGGGCTGATATTGTTATCGCGATAGATATCAGTACCGATTACAAAAACCAAGAAGCTTTCACCACCTTTTTGACGGTAGCCGATCAGCTTTCCAACTATCTCGTACAAAGAAGCACTCAAAAACAAGCACGTTTATTGAATGAGCGAGATGTCTTTTTACGCCCTGATGTCGGCAGTATGGAAACCACTGAATTTGATAAAATGCCTACGGCTTATAGGAAAGGGTACGATATCGCAATGGCGAACCAATCGGTATTGGCTTCGTTGTCATTATCGAGTGCTAGTTATCAACGCTATGTGGAAGCAAAACAGGCTCGCCGCAGGGCTTTAATTTATGGCGATGATGTGAAAGTTGATGAAATCGTACTCAACAACCGCAGTCATTACAGCGATCAATTGTTAAAAAACCGTTTACATTTAAAGACAGGACAACCGCTATCAACCGAGCAGATTGAAGCGACGGTCGAAAATCTCTATGCATTGGATCGCTTTGAGTTAGTGACCTATGAATACCGAGAATTTGAAGGAAAGAACCAACTGGTCATCGATGTAAAAGAGAAATCTTGGGGGCCAAATTACCTCAATTTTCGCTTTTTCTTAGAAGATGATTTTCATACGGATAGTCAATATGCGCTGGGTATCTCTTCTAATTTCACTAACTTAAATTCGTTTGGTTCTGAATTACGTTTCAATCTAGAAATGGGCACCGATAAGATCATCGAAGCGGAGCTTTTTTCTCCTCTGTTCTCAGGGCAAAAAGCGTTTACCTCTGCCTTGGTCACGTTTAGCAATGATAAACGTAATAAGCCAATGCAAGGGTTTGATGACACCAGTCTAGAAGCCAGTAAAGATTATTTACCGATCGCGTATTTAGAATGGATTGGAGAATTGTCGCTTGGTTATCAAGATAAATTATGGCGAGAGTTTAAGGTAGGGATCCGCTATACCGACGGGGAGGCTGAAGTCTCAAATTGGCCATCCATAGGAAATATGGATTACACCCGTGCTGGTGTGTTTGCTAACTACCGCATTGATACCTTAGATGACTTCAGCTTGCCTACCCGCGGTGTTTATCTTGATCTTGAGTATCTTGCATCGCACGATAAAGTTTCTGGTGTCTCTTCCGATCTTGAATCAAACGATACGGTGTATGAATTTTCCGGCGAACTGATCGCCGCTTACAGCTTTGGTCGCCATACTTTGGTCGGTAATCTTGATTACGGTGTGGTACAAAGTAAAAATTCTAGTGAGCCGATAAACCCTAAATCGATTGGTGGTTTCTTAAATTTATCTGGTATTCCTCGTAACAGCTTGATTGGACAGAATAAAGCGTTCACCAGTTTGGTGTATCGTTATCGCTGGTTTGATAATGACTTTGGCCTGTTCAGTTCCCCATTTTATGTCGGTGCATCAATAGAATACGGCGGTGTATGGTCTGATCCTGATCTAAGCTTTGATACCGCCCCATTATACGGTGCGGGATCGGTGTTTGCCGGTGTTGATTCTCCGATTGGACCGATTATGTTTGCTTATGGTCGAACCGAAGATAATTTTGATTCGATATACTTGAGTATTGGCACTACCTTTTAGCGAGAATTGAGCTGAAAAGTGGGCGGTAAGTGACTCAAAAATCATAGAACTTTAGTCTTAAGTTGCTATGTTGGTCAAAATGATAAGATTTTAATTTAAAGTTAAATTTGCTATTCTTCGTCCCACAGTTTGGCCTCTCTGCCGCTGATTACATAAAAATATCTGGCAATGGAGAGCCAAGTTTCCAAGGATGTTTGCCCATCATGTCAATAATAATGGGGTAAACCGCAATGAGAGGAAAAAGTCGTGCTTGAAGCCTACCGTAAACACGTCGCAGAGCGTGCTGCCGAAGGAGTTGTTCCTAGACCCCTAAATGCTGAACAAGTCGCAGGACTTGTTGAACTGTTGAAAAATCCCCCTCAAGGTGAAGAAGCGTTCATGCTTGATCTCCTTGAAAATCGAATTCCTCCCGGTGTGGATGAGGCCGCTTATGTTAAAGCGGGCTTTTTAACCGCCATCACTAAAGGTGAGGTCTCTTCACCGTTAGTGAGCCGCGCAAAAGCTGCGCAACTACTCGGAACTATGCAAGGCGGTTATAACATCGAGCCGCTAGTTTCATTGCTTGATGATGCTGAGCTGGCACCGATTGCGGCTGATGCACTATCGCGTACTCTACTGATGTTTGATGCGTTCTATGACGTAGAAGAGAAAGCAAAAGCGGCTAATGCACATGCACAAAAAGTGCTGCAATCATGGGCAGACGCGGAATGGTTCCTTTCAAAACCGGCGCTTCAAGAGAAGATCACGCTAACCGTATTTAAAGTTACTGGCGAAACCAACACTGATGATTTGTCACCAGCGCCAGATGCATGGTCACGCCCAGATATTCCAGTGCATGCACTGGCTATGTTGAAAAATGAACGTGAAGGCATTCAACCCGATAAAGCAGGCAGCATTGGCCCTATCACTCAAATCGAAGCTCTAAAAGAGAAAGGCCATCAGCTAGTCTATGTGGGTGATGTGGTCGGTACAGGCTCGTCTCGTAAATCCGCGACTAACTCTGTTTTGTGGTTTATGGGTGACGACATCCCATTTGTGCCTAATAAACGCGCGGGTGGCTACGTGCTCGGCGGTAAAATTGCACCTATCTTCTTCAACACCATGGAAGATGCCGGCGCGTTACCGATTGAAGTTGACGTTACCAAACTCAACATGGGTGATGTGATTGATGTTTACCCATTTGAAGGCAAAGTGTGTAACCACGACACTGGCGAAGTGCTTGCCACGTTCAAGCTTAAAACCGACGTATTGATTGATGAAGTGCGCGCTGGCGGCCGTATTCCACTGATCGTTGGTCGTGGTTTAACGGATAAAGCACGCGAAGCACTAGGCTTAGAAGCGTCAACAGTATTTCGTCGCCCAGTTGCAGTGGCTGATACAGGCAAAGGCTATACACTGGCTCAGAAAATGGTCGGTAAAGCATGCGGCGTGACGGGTGTTCGTCCTGGGACTTACTGCGAACCTAAAATGACCACGGTTGGATCGCAAGATACCACTGGCCCGATGACACGTGATGAATTGAAAGATTTGGCGTGTCTTGGGTTCTCCGCTGACTTAGTCATGCAATCTTTCTGTCATACCTCGGCTTATCCAAAGCCTGTTGATGTGAATACCCACCATACCTTGCCTGATTTCATCATGAACCGTGGCGGTGTTTCACTGCGTCCGGGTGATGGCGTTATTCACTCATGGCTAAACCGTATGTTGTTACCTGATACCGTCGGTACTGGTGGTGACTCGCATACACGCTTCCCGCTTGGCATTTCATTCCCAGCCGGTTCTGGCTTGGTTGCTTTTGCGGCCGCAACGGGTGTGATGCCACTGGATATGCCAGAATCTGTCTTGGTGCGTTTCAAAGGTGAAATGCAGCCGGGCATCACGCTGCGCGATCTAGTGCACGCGATTCCTTATTACGGGATTAAGCAAGGCCTGCTTACAGTGGCGAAAGCGGGGAAAATTAACGAATTCTCTGGCCGTGTGCTAGAAATCGAAGGGGTTGAGCACTTAACGGTTGAGCAAGCGTTTGAACTTTCTGATGCCTCGGCAGAACGTAGTGCGGCAGGTTGTACGGTTAAATTGTCACAAGCCTCAATTGAAGAGTACCTCAACTCTAACATCACTATGTTGAAGTGGATGATCGCCGAAGGTTATGGTGACCGCCGTACTATTGAGCGTCGCATTACGGCGATGGAAGCGTGGCTAGCCAATCCTGAGTTGATGCAAGCGGATAGTGATGCAGAATACGCACATGTGATTGAGATTGATCTTGCTGAGATTAAAGAGCCGATTTTATGTGCGCCAAATGACCCAGACGATGCGCGCTTACTTTCTGATGTACAAGGTACGCCTATTGATGAAGTCTTCATCGGTTCTTGTATGACTAACATTGGTCACTTCCGTGCGGCAGGTAAATTGCTTGAGAAGTTCAATGGTCAGTTAGATACGCGTTTGTGGGTTGCACCACCGACTAAGATGGACAAAGATCAGCTTATCGAAGAGGGCTATTACGGCATCTTTGGTCGCGCTGGGGTACGCATTGAAACTCCAGGATGTTCGTTATGCATGGGTAACCAAGCGCGTGTTGCCGATAAAGCGACCGTTATGTCGACTTCGACTCGTAACTTCCCGAACCGTTTAGGGACTGGCGCGAATGTTTACCTTGCTTCGGCAGAGCTGTCGGCCGTGGGCGCCATTTTAGGCCGCATTCCGACACTGGAAGAGTACCTAGAGTACGCGAAGCAGATCAACGCAACTGCAGCTGACACCTATCGTTACCTCAACTTCCATCGTATGGCGCAATACACTAAAAAAGCGGACAGTGTAATTGTCCAGCAAGCGGTGTAAGAGCTATCCAAGCTAACCTCCTAATAAAAAAGCCACCGATTCGGTGGCTTTTTACCATTCTAGCTTCTCACTCAATGCTGAAATAGCATTAGATTAAGTTCGATCGGTGGCTGCATCCGCCAAGAATGACTTGACCCATAATTCATAACGTTGTTCTGTCAATGGAATTAAAATGAGCGTGAACGTCATATGGTATTCAGCGAAATAGTTATTGCCTGTAAGACAAGCTAAAAACACACGCGACATTACGCGCGGTCATTTCTACATTTTGCGCCGCTTCGGCAAGGGCTGTAGGCAAGTCGACCGAGCGTGGAACGACACTGAATACCGCATCAATGCCATGTGGGTGAACAACGGCGCAGTCTGCTGACAAGCAGCCTGCAATGCCGATCACTGGCACGGAAAAAAGTTTGGCAGTGCGCGCAACACCGATTGGCGTTTTACCGTGAATGGTTTGGCTATCAATGCGTCCTTCCCCAGTGATGACTAAATCGGCATCCTTGACTACATCGCTAAGGTTCACGGCATCCATCACAATTTCAATGCCCGGACGAAGGCTCGCTCCTAGTAGACCAACCAGCGCCGCACCTAAACCGCCTGCCGCGCCAGCACCCGGCATCTCTTTAACATCACGACCTAATTGCATTTTGATGATGTTTGCATAATGCGCAAGGTTGGCATCAAGTTGCGCGACCATCTCGGGTGTTGCTCCTTTTTGTGGGCCAAAGACGTGCGAAGCGCCTTGTACGCCGCACAGTGGATTATCGACATCGCAGGCGACCTCAAGTTTGATGTGGGCTAAACGTGGGTCCAGTTGTGTGAGATTAATCGAGGCCAGTTTCGACAATTCACCGCCACCAAAGCCTAATGGATTGCCATCTGAATCAAGCAGTTGAATGCCGAGGGCTTGCGCCATGCCGAGGCCACCATCGTTGGTTGCACTACCACCAATGCCGATGATGATGTGTTCAACACCTTGATCGAGCACGGTTTTAATCAGCTCACCAGTACCGTAGCTGGTGGTGTTCATTGGGTTGCGTTGCTCTGGCGGCACAAGGTGTAAGCCAGATGCGGCCGCCATCTCAATGATCGCTGTTTTACCATCACCCATTAAGCCATAAAAAGCCTCGACTTGCTCACCTAGCGGCGCCGTCACCGTTGTGGTAACAATCGATCCATTAGTGGCATCAACCAGTGATTGGACCGTCCCTTCGCCGCCATCGGCCATCGGTAACTTAATGTAGTGCGCATCGGGTAACACTTGTTTGAATCCATTCTCTATCGCGGTGGCGACTTCCATTGCCGTTAGGCTCTCTTTATAAGAATCTGGAGCAATAACAATTTTCATTTTTAACACCTTAACTGCGTTAAACAAACAGACCAAATACGCCAAAAATCATCACAGAAATGAAGGCAATTACTAAACCTACTGCCGATTCATAAGGAATTAAGGTGAGACGCTCACGAATGTCCATATGTACCGCTCCGCCCGTGGCATGGAAGAAACTACCGTGTGGCATATGATCAAGTACGGTCGCACCTGAATGGATCATGGCAGCCCCTGCCAGTGCGGGTACGCCTAGTTCGAGTATAGTGGAGCTAAAGACGCTGGAGGCAACGGCTGTACCTGCGGTGGTTGAAGCGGTCGCCAGTGACATCATTGCACCTGAGATCGGTGCAAGCAGGTAAGAAGGCAACCCAGAAGCGGTCAGTACTTCGATTAAACCGCCTTTAAGACCTGAATTGGCGATGATGCCGGCTAAAGTACCAGTACCAAGCAGCATAACCGCAACCGGAGCCATGCGTGTTAAACCTGAAACCGCGAAGTGGTTAGTGTCTGCAAATCGTCCCATCACGACCGCACCGACTAATCCGCCTAATGGGAGTGCAATTAAAGGATCCACATTGATGCCAGCGATAGGGCGTAGTGCGAGTAACACAATCGCCACTAATGGTGCGATGATCGCTGAGCTAAAGCGGGGGAGCCTAGAATGATCCACCGCAACGACTTCATTGGCGGAGACTTTACTTCCTTTATTAACTAAACGTTTGGCAATCAAGTAAGCCACAATAAGCCCGCAGATCCCAGGAATAATACCTGCCGCCATCACAGAAGTAAGTGGCACGTTAAACGCGTCGGCTGCGGCAATCGCATTAGGGTTAGGTGACATTACGTTACCCGCTTTACCGCCGCCAATCATCGCTAGCAGAATGGCCGCCTTGGAGAGATCGGCACGGCGAGCGATCGCCAGAGCGATAGGAGATACGGTGATTACTGCCACGTCGACAAACACGCCGACCGCAGTCAAAATTAAGGTTGCTAAGGCCAAGGCAAATAAAGCGCGAGTTTCTCCAACCTTTTTCACTATGGTTTCTGCAATGGAAGTGGCAGCGCCTGATTCAATCAATACACCAGCCAAAATACCTGCTGCAAGAATGCGTAGTACTGCGGTCACAATGCCTTGTGCGCCACCAATCATCAGAGCAACGGTGTCGGTCAGCGATACACCGCCGATCACGCCACCGACCAACGCGCCGATGATCATGCCATAGGCGGGTGGTACTTTTTTTAGAATGAGCGTGATAGCCACGACTAATGCGGCCAGAGCTCCGAGAGTTGAAACTTCAATCATCTTCTATATCCATATTTTTTATCAGTGATTGGCTGCAATATAGGGAGCAAAAATAAAAGAGTCTTCAGTCTATTGCACAGATTACTGGCTTTGACGCGACTGATTAATTGTGCAAATGCACAATTTTATGTTTTTATTTGAAGCAAGATAAAGCCAAATAAAGGTGAGTAATGTCATTTAACTGATTGAATTTTAAAGCGGTTACTTGCTCAATTTTTTCAAGCCTATAGCGCAAGGTATTACGGTGAATATGCAGTGCTTGGCAAGTTTGATGGACATCGCAGTTTTGCTCAAAATAATGGCGGAGGGTTTTAATTAATATTCCCTTAGTGTCATACCGTTCCAGCAGGGTATAGGGTTGGCGTAACTGCTCGCGGCTCCATGGCTCATGCTGTACGCTATTGAGCAGTACAGGTAACTTATCATCTTGATAAAAGAAGACGTCTCCCTGTTTATGGTGGGAGGCTTGCATCGTCAACTTGGCGGTTTGATAAGATTGAGCCAGCCCTGAGAGCGTTGGAAAATAATCACCTAGTGCAATTTTGATGGTGAATTTGCCCTCTTTTTTCACTCGCTTCAACAGTTGATTGACTCGTTTCGTTTCGGCATCTTGTGACCAACCTTTTTCGGTGAGTGAGATGGGTTTTAAAACCACTACTTCGTTGTGAGAAACTGAAATGATCCCCACCAAATTGTCCCGTTCAGGGTATTCCAGCAGATGCACTAACTGCTGTAAGTGTTCTAGCGATAAGGCGGTATCGTTATCTGGGATCAATTTGACCACGGCAGCGATACGCGGCTGGGAAAGGTCGAGCCCTAATCGTTCGGCGATTGAATTGAGCTGTGTTTCATTGAGAGTGGCACCTTGAATTAGTTGTAATAGCAGCTCTTCACGGTGGCGCTTATTCCACTGTACTTGTGCCATCAGTGCAGCTTGTTCAACGATAAGCTCCGCCGTCATTTTGACCAGTTCGCCATAACGATGAACCTCCGTTGGGTTACCGGAAATTCCAACCACGCCGATCACCCGTTGTTGGTAAATGATGGGGAAATTGATGCCGGGTTTAACGCCTTTTAGGTAACTGGCGGTGGCATGATCAATTTCAACCACTCGATTTTCATTGATGGCTAAAATCGCCCCTTCGTGTTTCTGGTGCAAACGAGTGGGATCACCTGAGCCAATAATGCGTCCCTTTTCATCCATTACGTTGACTGAATAAGTGATGATCTTCATCGCTCTTTCTACAATCTGGCGTGCGGTGGTTTCTGTGATCTGCATAATCTCAAGTGGTTTCGTTAGCCATAATCACCGATAATAACAAAGTTATCCGTATCCCCAAGCACCAATATCGAGAACCCGATGGACTACGAATTTAAAAAAAACACCCTAGATGGGAGCTATTACTGCTCTTTTTCGATGGGGCACGAAATTATTGGCCGTTGGCTACAAGAGGAGATCAGCAACGATCTTCCCAAAATAGATCAAGTTATTGCGCTAATGGCAGCATCGAAACGTGCATTTAATCAAGAGCAGACGCTTGAGGGGCAGGAAATCAGCGTGATGATTCTTGCCGATGAGGTCACGGTTCAGGCCAATGTTTTGACGCATGGTGAAGCGCTTGATAGTGACAGTGAGTTTGATTTTTACGATTGTGAAAGCACCGCAAGCTGCGGCATCGATGATTTTGCTTTGATGATCAAGCAGTGGTGCGAATTTGTACGTTACTCACCTGCGGACTTCACTTAGCGCTGCACAAAACTGGTGAAGATTAAACACTTCGCTTTATTTGTGGGAAAGGGTTGCACCTCATTTGTGCAACCCTTTTCTTTTTGGCATAAGAAATGGTTGCAAATCTTTTAAAATCATTAAGTTAAAAAGTTGGCACGCAGCTTGGATTGTAT
>NZ_CAWNIB010000015.1:0-11607 GCF_963874405.1 Vibrio sp. V08_P9A1T1 | reverse complement strand
GATATTCCAACGGCGATGAACACAGCTCATGCTGGGTGCGCGTCTCACAAGGTTGGGCTGGCAGCCAATATGGCATGATAGCCATTCCGCGCATTGGTCATGAAGTCATCGTCTCGTTTCTTAACGGCGACCCAGACCAACCGATAGTGACAGGCCGTACCTATCATGCGACCAATAAAGCGCCGTACACACTGCCGGATAACAAAACCAAAACCGTGCTGCGCAGTGAAACGCACCAAGGAGAAGGGTTTAACGAGCTGAGCTTTGAAGACCAAGCGGCGCAAGAGAAAATCTACCTACACGCGCAAAAAGACTTAGATGCCTTGGTGCTCAATGACGCCACGGCGTACATCAAGCACGACCAGCACCTCACGGTGGATAACGACCAGTTTACGCACGTTAAACATAACCACCACCTCACGGTGGAGGGCGAAAGCCGCGAATCGGTTAAGGGTAGCTGTATATTAATGGTCGATGGTTCTTTACACGTAAAATCAGGGCAAGTTTGGACTAATGAAAGTGGAGATGAAATCCACATCAAAGCTGGACAAAAAGTGGTGATCGAAGCAGGGTCAGAAATTACCGTGACAGCCGGTGGCAGTTTTGTCAAAGTTGATCCTGCTGGTGTCCATCTTTCTGGGGCGGGCGTTAATTTAAACTCCGGCGGAAGTGCGGGCAGTGGCAGTGGTTTTAGTGGTGATTTACCGTTATTACCTGGTGAGCTTGAACTGCAAAAATCCCCCGCGCCACCTCAAACCATTCTTTACCAAGCGCTATTGCAAGCTGAAGAAGCACGAGTGCCAGCCGTAAAAGTATGCCCATTAGCCGGGGATGCCTAATGTTGAAATCGTGGTTTGAAGCACAGTCAGAGCATCAATATTGGTTGGTTGAACATAAACTTCACAAGCTTGCTTTAGCGCAAAATGGTGGTTTTGGATTTGAGGAAGCCGTGCCTTTATTTTATGGCTCCATGTTTGACTCAGTTATGCCGCTATCACCGTGGCTAATTCCTGTAACTGATATTGTGTTGGAGTTGCCAGAATCGCTCCTTGCTCAGGGACTAGTGTTGTCAAGCCAGGTAAGCACACAAGAAGTTTTGGGTCATCTGCGGAGCTTATTAATTGCCGCATTAGATGGCGAAGAAGTGATGTTTCGTTTTTACGATCGTGATGTGATCGTTCCCATACTACGAGCGATGGATGAAACTGAGGTGAATCACTTTTTAGGCAACATCAACCAATTGGTGGCGATTGATCACCATGAAGAAGACGCTCTCATTACCTTCAGTAATACCTCATGCAGTGAATTTGTGCTTCGCCACGGGACTTGGTGGAAGATGTTACCTCACCACCTAGCGCCTTTGTACAACATAAATGTTCATGCCAATTCCTTAGAAAGACGTTGGTGGGAGCTATTGCCGCATCTTTTACAACGCCTAGAATCACCGCAGCAGACGATATTATCAGCCTTGCAATCAGCATTAGAAAAGCAAAATAGCTATGAGGTCGCAGAGCAGCATGCGTTAGTTGCGCTCGTCACTGCAACCGATACCGCGCTTGATGATTTATCCCATCCTTTACATTTAACATCGGATGAACTGAAAGAGTTAAAGGCCATTAAGGAGAGCTGGCAATGAGAAGTACAACAGGAGTTAGCCCTTTTTGTGCGCCGTGTGAAAATCGAACGCATTGGATTGAAATTATCATCCGTGATGAGTTCAATAAGCCATTTGAAGGCATCACTGGCACTATCACTGACTCAGCAAAGCATGAATTTCCCGTCGTATTAGGTGAAGCACCTATCTTGCTTAAAACGCTTGCCCCCGGCCCGGTGACGCTCACTCTCGATGCTGAACAATGGTTAAGAGAGTCTCAGGGTAAACTGAGAACACCCAATAATGAAGCCGACCCTACTTTGGATTTTGCCAAACAATACCAAGACCATTTAGGTAATAGTGCTAGTTTTCTAAACGTAACCAGTGGCGATCTAACCGAATTGACGGCAGAACAAGCTTTACCCGTAAGGCACCAAAAAGGTCAAGCGGATGCTTGCAACTTACTGACAGATAAAAGTTATGTTCTTAAAGTGAGAGGATTTAACTTTATTACCTTACGTGTAGGTATGTTTTTTGATGGTACGGCCAATAATAGCTACAGTGCGCAGTGGGGGAAGACTCAGTTAGAGAATTACTATCAAACATGGAAAATGAAATACAACGTTGATTGCGACATTATTTCCAGAAAAACAGGGCGGCTTAAAAACGATATTCCAGCCACTCACTTATTGAGCGAGTGTTTTGATTATCCTAAAAAAGACAACTTCTTTATCTCTTTATTTAAAAATGATGAAGGCGAAGTAGAGACAGTGGCAGGCAGCGTCACTAATGAGCTGACCAATGTACAGAAGTTGTTTGAACTTTATGAGAAAAATCAATTTTCTGAAAACAGAAGTGCTTATTCAATGGCTGAATATATTACGGGAATTGGCACGGGAAATAGCACAAGCATTGCTCCGGCTGATGAATCGGAAATTTTTGGGCAGGGGGCAGGAATAGGTAAATATGGTGTGACCGCTAAAGTTAATACTTCCATAGATCAGCTTTCAACGTCAATTATGAATATTAAATCAGTCTTTGCTGATGCACAGCCGGATATCGTTGACGGTTTTAATAAGTTGCAGTTCGATGTATTCGGCTTTAGCCGTGGAGCTGCTGCTGCAAGACATTTTATTAATGTGGTGTTGGATGGCGAGCAGAGCGAGTTTGCTCAAGCGTTTAGTAAGGCGTGCCAAAAGAGCGGCATTCCCTTAGCTTACGGGTTTGATTGGAGTGAAGCAGATGAGGCTAAAGCCAGCTGTGAGATTACTTTTGCAGGCCTGTTTGATACTGTCGCTTCTGTGGTTGACCTACTCTCTTTTGATTTTTCAACTCATCATGACAATGGTGATGTGAGGTTATGGATTGATCCTCAGCGCGTTCGGCGTGCTGTTCACTTAACCGCCGATCCTAGTATTGAGTGTCGTTATAACTTTAGCCTCAACCATCTTAACTCTGTTGATTCGGTAGATCATTTTCATGAATTTGTCCTTCCTGGAGCCCATTCCGATATTGGTGGTGGTTACCATTCACGCCTGAGCTACAACAACAGTGATTATCTCTTGCCGATCTTAGAGAAAAAGTTGGTGAAGCGTGCGAGCCGCTCTTTCTCTGACCGCTGGGATAAGGATCGCGCCGAGCAATACGTGAGAAGAAAGCTGTCTGAGTATAAGCAACGTGATTTAGCCACCGGTTGGCAGGAAAGTGACTATGTAGAACCAGAAGTTGAGTTTATTGAACAAGGTAAAAAAGAGGGCGGAAGAGTGGTCGGCCGCCTTTATATACAGCGAAAGGTGGAAGGAGAGCTCTCCCGTGTATACCTTAGGTTGATGTATGGTCTAGCCGAGTATCATGGGGTACCAGTGGCCGATGCGGATGGTTTTTTGTGGCAAAACCCTGAAGAATATTTATATATAGTCAAAGATTTTACGTTTCAGCCTGTCGAGCGTTTCTCGTTTAGCCTCGAGCAATTTAGTCAACAGATTCTTGATATGGCAAAGCAAGGGCAATATACCAAGTTAGAGAGTGAATTTGATGCAAAACGTAAACAAGAGTTGATGCAGCTAAACTTATTTCATCATTCGTCGGATGATAGTTTTGCACTCAAACCGCTTTGGGACAAAAGTCAAGGCTGCTATAAGCGCGCCAGCTACCCATGCGAAGAAGGAAAGTAGAATGTATTTAAAAAGTGTATCTGTTTTGTTGATCACGGCATTGTTAAATGCCTGCTCATCGTATGCGGGGCCAATACCAGAGAAGGCATGGAGTGTTAGCGTCTCTATGCCCTCTTTTTACCCTGTTAAAGTGACTCAAGCTTATGGAGTAAATGAGGCGCAAAACTGGACATCTCCTTTGCATACCTTTTCTCAGTTTATGAGAATCAGTGATCTAAAAAATGTTCAAGGTTGGTTACCTGAATATGATGGTTTTGGGTTGCCTGTTCATAGTTTTGCTATGAATACGCAGGGTGAGCAGGTTGTAAAGATTAAATTACCACCAGATAGTCTTTACTTGTACTGGGTTTCACTTATTAACACCCAGTTTTATGTCACCAAATATACTGTATCTGAAGATGTGAAAAGTTTGATGGCACAAAAAAGTCTTTACCAAAATAGAGATGGTTCATTGGGTAATGTTTGTTATCGCACCGAATTCGTGTTTGGTTTACTGCCCAATGGGCAAGCCAAAGTTTGGTTAAGAGGTTGTGGTACGACCATCTATTTAGCTGAATTGGCACCAGATAAAGTCATGGATCGCGATAGCAATGGTTTTGGTGTGGAAACGTATAAGCAGTCTGGTTCTTCATTAGAGCGTATTCACCAACGCGCAAAAGACGCAGGTGTATCAATTGACCCGATTCCTTGGGATAAAGTGGATAAGGTGTACTCGGCTCAGGAGATTAAGCCACTCCAGAACTAGAGATTGCTTTGAATCAGAGTAGTGATCTGAACGTGTTTGATGCACTACTATAGAGGCACTGCTGACTTGAAAAGGAATGACCATGGTTACTGCTCTATATGCATCGATACTTTCAGTATTATTTTTGTGGCTAGCGATTAACGTTATTAAACAGCGTCGGGCTAACCAAGTGAGATATGCCGATGGTGGAGTACCAGCACTGCAATTAGCTCGCAGCGCGCAAGGAAATGCCGCAGAATACATTCCTATTACTTTAATCCTAATGGGGTTATTGGAGTTTAATGGTGCCAGCGTATGGTGGATCCACGGGGTAGGTATCACGTTTATCGTTGGCCGAATTTTACATGCCAGAGCGATTTTAAGTGACCAACTTAAAGGGCGGATTCGTGGTATGAAGCTAACGTTCAGTGCGATGGTTGTCTTGATCGTGCTGAATATTATTTACCTTCCTTTTGGCCAAGTATTGGGTTAAGAATGCTATTCATTCACGGCAGGGTGAAGTTTATCTTGATAAGTGGCCAATTCTCGGCGCAAGCCTTTAAATGTGGTAAAGGCACTGTCAGTGGACAGTTTGTTCACTAACCAGTTAGGTAGTGCACCTCCTGGATTAGCGAAGGCAATATAATCGATGTGAGTCATACCATTAGTCAGTTTTTGCAGCGTCCAATGTGCGTTGACTTGAGTGATACGGATGTATCCCGGTTGTTCAGGCAAGTAATTTAGGGCATCCACTATGTCTAAACTTAAACCATTAGGTAGCATCTCAAATTTTGAATAAGTCACCATATCTCTGTTTTTAGCTGGCCATGGTGCCGAGAATTGGGTGTAAACAATATTCTCGGTATCTGAAATTTTTTGCAGCACACGGCTGTTACTCACGTTATCTATCCAGTTTGGTACATGTTCACTGTCATCTAATAGCCGCATAAAAGCGAAATAGCTAGTGGGTACGAACATTTGCGCCCGTATTTGGACTAAGCCATCGCTATGGTGGCGCGAGTAGATCGTAATGCCGTCTTCTGATTTTACCTGTAACCAATCGACCGAAGTCGCTGCCAAACTAGCAACATTGCTAAATAGTAGGCTTAAACCAACTATCCATTTCATCATGGTTCTTTCCTCATTGATGTTGTAGCACGTGGCCTTATTTTTGTCGTGTTGGTTACAAAAAGTGGGTTTAAGAACTGCACTAGCATAAAAACATAAATATATTATGTATACGTTTTGTTTTATTAGTTTTTGTTATGTTTCTTAAAAGTTTGCTCAATGTTCAGGTACGGCAATGAAATCTTTAAGATGGTATGAGGTTTGGCTCTGTCTCATCCTATCATGGATTTCTATTCCCGCATGGGCAGCGCCATCCTCAATACACAATAGTCATATTATTCGTATTAGTGCTGGTGAATGGCCGCCGTTTATTGGTCAACACCTTGAAAATAATGGTTTTGTTGCTGAGATCATCCGTAAAGTATTTAAGGATGCTGGCTACGAAGTTGAGTTTCATTTTTTCCCATGGGCGAGAGCATACGCCGAAGCCAAAGCTGGACGTTATGATGCAACTGCTATTTGGATGTTTAACCAAGAGCGAACGGTAGATTTTTATTATAGTGAAGCGGTGAGCGATGAACGCTTCGTGTTTTTTCACCATAAAGAAACCGACTTTCACTGGGAAAGTCTCTATGATCTTAAGGGGTTACATTTAGGAGGTGGCATTGCCTACAGCTATGGTGCCGAGTTAGACAGATTGTTAGAAACGCAGCAAATAAAAATGTCTCGAGTCAATGATCCAAAACAGAACTTCGAACGGCTGGCGAAAAAGCGGATTGATCTCATGCCAGAAGAAATTCATATCGGTTATTACACTCTGGATAAATACTTACCGCAATGGCGAGAAATGATCACGCACCATCCCAAACCTTTTCTCATCAATAATAACTATCTGTTGTTCCCTAAAATGGGTGAACGAAGTGAGCAACTGTTGACGCTATTTAATCATGGACTGAAAGAAAGTGATGTCTCCATGATGGAATGATTCGCTTTTTTTGAATGGCCCTTCCTTCTTACCCTTCCGCAGTGAATTAAAAGGCGGTTAAATTAAGTTCAGAGACGCGAGCAGGAAGATGCCTAGTGTACAAGTAAACAGTGAAAATACGGTCGTCAATGCAATGATGTTGGCCGCTAAGGTTGCATTTCCTCCCATCGCTCTTGCCATAACATAACTGGCCGCAGCGGTAGGGGATGCACTCATCAAAAAGACTAGCCCGAGATCTAACCCGCGAAAGCCAAAAAGTAACGCACCCGATGTGATCAATATCGGGGCGAGAATCAGCTTATGGGCAGTGGCAAACCAAGCCGGTGCTTTGTCGCTTCTGAGTGAACCTATATTGAGTGAGCCGCCAGTACACAGTAGTGCTAATGGTAGTGTCATATTGGCAAAATATTGGCCAGCATCAGTAACCATTTTCGGGATTGGAAGGGATAAGGAATAGCATAAAACACCGAGCAGAATACCAATAATCAGTGGGTTTTTGGTGAGTGTTTTGGCAATCACTCCAGCGGCTTTGAGCCCTGAACTCTCCCCTTTTGGCGTGAGTGTTATCACCGCTTGAATATTATAAAGGATAGTGGTTGCGGCAACGTACATCGCCGCTAATGCTAACCCAGGTTCGCCATAAGTATTTGCGACATAAGCCAAAGCGATAATAGCGGTATTCGCACGAAACCCGCCTTGGATGATCACGCCGTGATCCAGATGTTGTGGGAACGCTTTTTTGGTGAAAAAAGTCGTGAAAAGAAAAAATAGGAAATTAGCGAGTAGTCCATAGCCAATCAGTGCTGCACTGGAAGAAAAATCGTGCTGTGATTTGACGATGCTAAGAAATAGCATGGCTGGTAAGGTGACTTGGAATACGATGCGTGACGCGACATCGATGAAATTATCGTTGATAACCCCCGTTCGCTTTAGTACAACGCCCAGTACTAACATCAAACAGATAGGCCCTGTAATTGAGGCCGAAAACAAAAGTTGTTCGATAATCGTTGTCATATCAATCCATTGAAGTTGCTCATAGCGTTGCTATTCTTCCACAGTTCCTCATTTTGCAAAATCAAATTTGCAAAAAAGAACGAACGTGCTAAAAATAGCATGGTATGAATTGAGAGTCGGCATAATATGAGCAAAGGTAGAGTTACAAGAGAAAATGTACTGAACAAAGCGTTCGAATTAGCCAGTGAAAACGGTTTGGAAAGTCTCACTATCGGTGAGTTGGCAAAACAGTGCGGTTTATCAAAAAGTGGTTTGTTTGCGCATTTTAATGCTAAAGAAAATTTGCAAATTGCAGTATTAGAGCATGCCCATTCTGTGTTTACTGAGCGTGTTATTACGCCGGCTCGCCTGATTGGCGACGAGAATATCGAAGCTAAATTGCGAGTGCTGTTAGAGCACTGGTTAGGTTGGAATCATTCATTCCAAGGCAGTTGTATGTTTTTAGATGCGTGGAAAGATGCCGCAACTTGTGATTGTGCAATTCAAAAAGTACTTAAAAAAACCATCGCGACTTGGATTCATTACTTGCAAATTCAAATTAAAAAAGGGGTTGACAGCGCACAGTTTCATCCGAAATTGGATGTAAAGCAGGCTGCTTATGAGTTGTATGGACTCTATTTAAGTGCTCATTTGTTCTACTCGATCTACGGCCAAATGGAAAGTTATCAACATTTTTGGAAAGGCGTGGACGATTTAATGTCTCGATGGCGAAATATAGTGAAGCAGCAATGTTAGCTAATTCTCGCTTTTCACAGCGAGAAGAACGAATCTGCAACAGCGAAAATGCACCTTTATTTAACAAAATAAAATGCTTAGCAAAATAAAATTTTTAATTAGAAATAGTACGAACGTTCTATTTTATCGAGAGGAAGGGCAACTCAGTGAGTGAAAAAATCTATTTCAGCACCTCAAACACATTCAGTGTGAAACGTACATTGGTCAATATGAGCACTCGTCTTCATCACACGCTCGCACCGTCACATGCCAAAAAAGTTGCACGAAATGTATTGTTGACTCCGGCAAGAAGTAAGCCTCAAAACCAGCCGCCAATTGGCCTGAAAACTGGCCGTGTAATGTGCGTCGAAGGGGCTCTGACGACTTATCAACTCGGAAGTGGTCCCATTTGGTTATTGACCCATGGTTGGTCTGGCACGGCAAGTCAGTTTTATCCACTGATGGAGCATATTGCGGCACGTGGTTATACGGCATTAGCTTATGATCACCCAGCACATGGCCAAAGCGAGGGCGTGTATGGTCACATTCCTGCGTTTGTTGGAGGGTTGGAAGCGATACTCGATAGTATTGACAATGTTGCTGGTATCGTTGGACACAGTATGGGGACGGCCGCCGCATTAGAGTGCCGACATCATAAAATTGAGCATTGTCCAATGCTATTGGTCGCGCCCGTGCTGGATTATTTGGATAACTTATTCAGCAGTGTGGCAAGGTCTGGCTATTCGATGCGCTTATTTGAGGCCGTTGTTGCGGAAGTTGCCGATCAATATCGTTATCCCATTCAATCTATCGATCCTTACCATAAGCTTGCTCAGCGTCAATCTCGCAGCGTCATTGTTCACGATGAGAATGATAAGTTCACCAAATATTCTGTGTCAAAGCAAGCGGCAGAAGAAATCGAGAAAGTGTCACTTATTACCACCCAAAACCAAGGACATGGACGTGTGATGAAAGGTGAACAAGTTAAGTCCGGATTTAATTTGTTGGCAGGAATACCATGCTAAGGTGTTCGTTTTAAGTTAATTTGAAGCCGTAATTGGATGGGCGTAATTTAACCAATAGTTTTCCATTTATTTCAAAGTGTTAAATTGTTAACCATAGTCTTGATAAGGTTAACAATTTCGCAATAATTATTATCTCCTTGTTTGAATATGTGTGATCATATTGTTGCCAGTAGGCCCTCATAAGGAAAAATAATAATGAATAGAAACGATAGTGTCCCTTTACCCTCCAACACCCGAGAATGGTTTTTTAACCGCAACAGCCTTATCATCCTAGCCGATATTGTCCTGTTTTTTGTCCTGTACAATGCCTTGCCTGTTGATTCTAATGTCGCTTTGGGCATTAGTATGCTGGCATTTATTGCTGTGCTGTGGTTAACGGAAGCTTTACATGTCACGGTCACTGCCATTCTTGTGCCTATCATGGCCATCGTTTTTGGTGTTTTTAACACCCAAACGGCGCTCAATAACTTTGCTAACTCGATTATCTTCCTATTTTTAGGTGGATTCGCATTGGCTGCTGCTATGCATCGGCAGGGGCTGGATAAAGTTATTGCCGATAAAGTTCTTATCATGGCGCGCGGGAAAATGAGCGTTGCGGTATTCATGTTGTTTGGTGTGACTGCCGCGCTTTCAATGTGGATCAGTAACACCGCCACCGCTGCGATGATGCTACCGCTTGTGCTTGGAGTGCTCAGCAAAGTGGATAAAGACCGTGGTCATTCGACCTATGTTTTTGTGCTGTTAGGTATTGCTTACAGCGCCAGCATTGGTGGTATTGCAACCATCGTAGGAAGCCCTCCTAACGCGATTGCCGCGGCTGAGGTTGGTCTTTCATTTACAGATTGGATGAAATTTGGTGCTCCAACGGCGGCGATTATGCTGCCCATTGCGATTACTATTTTATATTTCGCATTAAAACCGGATCTTAATGGAGAGTTCGAGCTCAATTATGAACCTGTTACTTGGGATAAAGGTAAAGTCGTCACGCTTGGTATTTTCGCATTAACGGTTTTTTGTTGGATATTTAGCAAACCAGTCAATGCCATGCTGGGTGGTTTTGCGAGCTTTGATACTCTGGTTGCGCTGGGTGCGATTGTTTTGGTCAATTTTGCCCGAGTGGTGCACTGGAAAGATGTAGAAAAAACGGCAGATTGGGGGGTATTACTGCTGTTTGGTGGCGGTATTTGCTTGAGCAACGTACTTAAGCAAACGGGAACCAGCGTTTTCCTAGCCAATGAACTAAGTGCCCTGATCTCTCATTTAGGTCTGTTCTTTATTGTATTCGTGATTGCTGTTTTCGTGGTGTTCCTAACGGAATTCGCGAGTAATACAGCCAGTGCAGCGCTGCTTATTCCGGTGTTTGCCAGTGTTGCTGAAGCCTTTGGTATCTCACCCGTGATTCTATCTGTATTGATTGCTATTGCGGCTTCTTGTGCATTTATGTTGCCCGTTGCGACGCCACCCAATGCGATAGTGTTTGCCTCTGGACACATTAAGCAAAGTGAGATGATGCGAGTGGGTATGATGTTAAATATTGCTTGTATTGGCTTGCTGACCATGATTGCGATGTTGTTCTGGTAAGCTAAGCACAAACTACTTCAATACTAATGAGCTCTCAATTCAGAGAGCTCATATTGAGATGTTATTACTGTTGGTTAACGAATTCTTTAAAGCGTGCTTTCGTTTTCTCATCAGCCTTGTTGTACCAAAAATGCAGCATTTCTTCGGCGGCGTTTTGTACATTTCCTGACTGAGCTAGTTCATTTTGCAGCATAGCAACATCTGTCATTCCAATAGCTGCAATACCCCCTGCGCGATTATAGTCATTTGCTTCACGGATATAGTCACGGCCTACTTGATACCCTTCTTTAAGAAGGCGATCTTGCTTTATCTCTAGTGTTTGGCCTGCTTGGTCAATCAGTGACCATTGCATTGTTTTAATCTCTTTCTCTGCTCGATGTGCATCACGGTATTCAGGCATGGCAAAATTCAGTTTTGCATCCTTTGCGGTGAATGTGGCAATGACTGCATCGCTTTCGATAATCACGCGATCATTCCCTTGCGTAAAATAAGGCGCGTATTTGAAGACGATTTGTTGTTCACCATCGGCCAGCTCAAGGCTTTTCGCTGAGGAAAATAGGCTGCCAGAAGTTTCGGGCTTCTGACCATTCACCGCTAATAAGTTAATGGTGTCTGGAATTTCAAGAGTGATATTAGCCAATACAGAGGCACTAAAGATCATGGTTAATGTACATAAAGCCGGTTTAATTAGGTTCATTATTTTATCCTTGCAAGCAATAGAGTAGAGG
>NZ_CAWNIB010000014.1:0-11652 GCF_963874405.1 Vibrio sp. V08_P9A1T1 | reverse complement strand
ATTATTTAAGTATTAAATTTTATATTGCTAGTCACATACAGATATAACATTCATTTTTACTTGAATGTGCAATATTAGTGCGTATCCTTAGTGTAAATTAATTGTTAATTTAATGTGTCCGATTATTTAATTAAGGAGCTGGTGATGTTAGCTGTACACGAAAACACTTTACAGATTACACAATTAAGTCAAAAAGCGATTCAACAACTTGCTCCCTCCTTTGCGCAATTACCACATACGGAGCATGCTGATGGTCAGTATCGTTTACGGCGCTACTCTGTGGTTCAATTTAACAAAGGGAAAGTCGAGGCGTTGGACAAGCATGACTTTATGCAAACCGATCAAATCAATCATTTTCAAGGCAACATTAAGCGTCATTTCGATCCTATTTTACCCTCTACGTTACAAAGTGAGGGGATGAGAGAAGTGTGCGAGGTGTTTGTGAGTACGAATGGTCTGCCTAATGGGCAAGAGATTGAAATCCATCAGATCCGAATTGCTGCTGTGTTTGATGAGACGCAAGTCGCGCCAGAAGGTGTCCATCAAGACGGTTTTGATCATATTGCGTTGGTGGGGGTGAATCGCCACAACATCGTCGGCGGTGAAATTATGCTGTATCAAGACTGCCATGAAGCCCCTTTCTTTCGGAAAGTGTTAGAAAATGGTGAGATTGCGATGCTCGCGGACAGTAAGTTATGGCATAACGCTTGTCCTATTCGCTCAATTGAGCATGGGCAAGAAGGTCATATGGATGTTTTTGTGTTAACCGCTAAGGATGGCCGAAATGATCTTCACTCCTGAAAAAGTGCGTACGCAGTTTAGTGCTTTGTCGCAAAAATATCATGGTAAGTCAGTGAGTTTCTTAGATGGTCCAGGTGGCTCGCAAGTACCTAAGTCGGTAATAGAAAAAATGAGTGAATATCTGGGCCATTTTAACTCTAATTTGGGCGGACACTATTTTTCAAGCCAAATCACCACTGATTTAATGCAGCAGGCTCGTGAGTCGGTGCAAGCGCTTCTGAACGCTGAGTCATCAGGAAATATTGTATTTGGCGCGAATATGACCTCGTTGACTTTTCAGCTAAGTCGAGCCATTAGCCGAGATTGGCAAGCGGGCGATGAAGTGATTGTTACTGCGCTTGACCATTACTCCAATGTCTCCAGTTGGCAGCAAGCGGCGCAGGATAAGCACGTTACAGTGCACCAGGTAAAGGTGAACCAACAAGATTGTACTTTGGATGTTGAGCACTTACTGTCATTGCTCAATCCTAAAACAAAGCTGGTAGCGGTCACTTATGCTTCGAATACCACAGGATCTATTGTCGATGTTAAACGCATTGTGGATGCGGCGCATCAAGTCGGCGCGATGGTGTATGTGGATGCCGTTCACTATGCTCCGCACCATTTGATTGATGTACAAGAATTAGGCTGTGATTTTTTAACCTGTTCGGCATATAAGTTTTTTGGTCCACACGTTGGTATCGCTTATATCGCTTCGCAGTGGTTACATGCACTTAAACCCTACAAAGTTGAACCTGCAACCAATATTGGTCCGGGACGTTTTGAAACGGGTACGCAGAGTTTTGAAGGTTTGGCAGGCGTGATTGCTGCAGTGGAATATTTGGCGCAATGGGGAGACGCGAGTGGCTCGTTAAGAGAGCGTTTGATCGATAGTTTCATTCAATACAACCAGCATGAACGCCAATTAAGTGAGTATTTTCTGTATAAACTTAAAGGATTGAGTTCGGCTAAGCTCTATGGCCTGACCAAGGCTAACAGTGAACTACGTACACCGACCTTTGCCATTCGCTTAGCTAATCACCACCCAGAATTTGTGGCCAAAACATTGGGCGAGCATAATATTTGTGTGTGGAATGGGCATTTCTATGCGCTTGGTTTAGTGCGTCAGTTAGATCTTGAAAACAGTGGTGGAGTTGTCCGTATCGGTTTTATGCACTACAACACGCGCAGTGAAATTGACGCTTTGTTTGATGTCTTATCCACATTAGCGTAACCAAAGTGGCCCGGAAATCTGTCGAAGGAAAGGTTTCTGGGGCACAGTGCCTTTTTTAGCTTTCATCTTCGGTTGGCTCTAAGGGTAACTCTTCGATCACAATTGGCTCTTTGGGACCTAAAAATTTAGGTTGAGTATTCGTGATATAGAGATCTAAGAATGCTTTCGTACGAGCAAAGACCTCACGCAGCCTCACTTTAAAACCAGAACGAGTTGTTGGCCCTGCAACCGCTAAACACTGAGCATTAATGTTATGGTAGTTGGCAATAAAGAGTGCTCGCTCACAATGAAATTGTTGAGAAATGATCAAAAAATTGTCGGTTTCGAAGATGCGTTTTGCGCGAACAATGGAGTCCAAAGTACGAAACCCTGCATAATCTAAGTAAATATGTTCGCTCGGGATCCCAGCGCGCAGCAGATCGCGTTTCATCGTCCACGGTTCATTGTACGAACGGTGAGCATTATCACCACTGAGTAAAAACCCTTTTACCTTGCCTTGCTCATACAAAGCGATCGCGGCTTCAATTCGGTGGGTATAGTAGTCATTGAGCGTTTTACCCAAGTACTTACTGGTTCCAAGTACAACAGCGACTTGGAATTGACCGACTTGATTTTGCTCGGTGACGATTTGTTTTTCGGCTTGCCAACTGACCCAGCGATCAATGCCAAGCACAAAAAGGCTTGAAATGAACAACAGTATAGACACGTAGCGAAGCAGCGTGTGAACCCGCTTTTTCCAAACAGGGCGAGAGTGATTTGAAGATGAAAATTTTAACACTAAATTTGACGGTTCCTTTGTGCCCAGATCCCGATAGCAATAAAGCAGAGCATAATAATGCTAAACATCATGCCTGATTCTAACTGCGAAAGTGTCCGAGCAAGGTAAGGGCTCGCTTTGATGATCACCAAACCGTAGCCGAAAGCGTTAATCAATATAAACGTAAATGTGCGAACGACAAAGTGTTGGTTGCGCATTAGCTTGCGCATCGCGGCGTTAATCTCCCCACCGAGCATTACGAGCAAACAAGCGATCAATGCGGTTGATATCTCCGTTAAATACGGTGATAAGTAATGCCCTGCGGGCGCTAAAAAGTTCATCATATTGACTCACAGAAAAAGCCCCTAAACATCAGCCGAAGCTTAGGGGACAGCAGAGTAGGAGCTTAGAAAGCCGTGCGTTTGTAGCGGCGGTATACTGGCTGCCAAAAATGCTGCTCAATGGCGGTTTCTAACACATCATCTGGGATCTCCAGTGCAACGCCTTGCTCAATTGCTTTTTTCGCTACCGCAAACGCAATTTTCTTGGAAACGGAGTGAATGGCTTCCAGTGGTGGAAGTAACGCACCATGCCCATTAAGCGCCAGAGGCGAACAGTTGGCGAGTGCACGGCTTGATTCCATCAGCATCTCATCAGTAACTCGACGCGCATTGACCGCCAGTACGCCTAAGCCGATACCAGGGAAAATATAGCTATTGTTGCATTGTGCAATTGGGTAGGTTTTACCGTTATGCAACACGGGATCGAACGGGCTGCCTGTGGCGACGAGTGCTTCACCGTTGGTCCAACGGATAATGTCATTGGGGGTCGCTTCAACACGGCTGGTTGGGTTCGATAGTGGGAAAATAATCGGGCGTGGGCAGTGTTTGTGCATCTCAGTGATAATCTCTTCACTGAATAATCCCGGAGCCCCAGAAACACCGACCAACACCGTTGGCTTGCCATTTTTCATTACTTCCAATAATGAGAAACCATTACCTTCTGTGTTCCAATCATGCGTGTCTTTGTTTTTTTGCACTAGGCGCTGTTGGAAATCAAGTAGGTTAGGCATTCCTTCTTGCAGCAGACCCCAGCGGTCAACCATATAGACTTGAGAACGAGCTTGAGCATCTGAAATACCTTCTGACACAATTTGCGCGATGATTGCTTCGGCAATACCACAGCCTGCAGAGCCCGCACCAAGAAAAGCGATACGTTGCTCGGAGAGTTGACTGCCCGCGGCTTTGCATGCGGCCAATAGCGAACCTACAGTCACCGCCGCAGTGCCTTGAATGTCATCGTTAAAACAACAAATACGGTTTTTATAACGCTCTAATAGTGGCATTGCGTTCTTTTGTGCAAAATCTTCAAATTGGATTAGTGCATCAGGCCAGCGACGTTGCACCGCTTGGATGAACTCTTCTACAAATGCATCATATTCAGCCCCGGTAATCCGAGGGTGACGCCAGCCCATGTACATCGGGTCAGCCAAGCGCTGTGGGTTATTGGTTCCAACATCGAGCACGACCGGTAAAGTATAAGCAGGGCTAATACCACCACATGCGGTATAAAGCGCCAGTTTGCCGATAGGAATACCCATGCCACCAATTCCTTGGTCACCCAAGCCGAGAATGCGTTCACCATCGGTCACTACGATAACTTTTACGTTATGGTTCGCTGCATTATTAAGTAAGTCATCGATGCGATCTCGATTCGGAAAGGAAATGAACAGACCGCGGCCGCGACGATAAATATTTGAAAAGTTTTCACATGCGGCACCCACCGTTGGTGTGTAGATGATGGGCATCATCTCAGTGATGTGGTTTTGTACTAAACGATAGAATAAGGTTTCGTTGGTATCTTGAATATTACGCAGATAGATATGCTTATCCATATCACTTTCAAAGCTGCAGTATTGTTGGTATGCGCGAACAACTTGTTCTTGTATCGTTTCCGTCGTTTCAGGAAGCAGGCCTTCTAAGTTGAAGGAACTGCGCTCTTCAGCACAAAATGCACTGCCTTTATTGAGCAAAGGCGTGCTGAGTAGAGCGGGGCCCGCATAGGGAATATAAAGAGGGCGTTTATCATTATTCATTGTCGGCCTATTTTAGGGTAGAAGGGAACTCAAAAATGATAACGGTTTACTCATGAGATTGTAAATAGACGAGCGGCGACACATGGCACAGAATACTGAAGAATGCCGATAAAAACGGTAGAATTCTCCGTGTTAATTGCTGAGGGCATCAATGTACACATTTTTGTCTATTGGTCTCCTTAAGCAGAGATTTCAAAAGTAGTGTTGAGCGATGATCACTTTAAGTGATAAAGCGACTTTTTGTTCACGGTTTGAAATATTAATCAATCAGACACATATGTCAGTAAGTCTGTTTATGCCTTGTTACAAACCTGGTTTTGATATAGCCAATCCATTCGGTTTTAAGGCATAAAAGACTGTTTTTTTATATCCTATTGCTATATGAACAATCATGGATGATATTGAGTACAGTGTGCTGCCAATTTGTCGGGGGACAAAATGAATACACAAGAAAGGACACGGGTGGTGTTTGATTACACTACATTTCTTGGTGCGTCATGTAATAAGAAATGGACATTCCTCGAAGCCATGACGTCATTTGCACCGATTTTTGGTACGGTATGGAAAGACAGCATTAAAGAATTATCAAGCCCAGAGGATCGCCTATGGGAAATGGCGTTGAAGTCGTTATCAACACGCCGTAGTGATGAAGCGAATTTAATTTCACTGGTGAGATTGGCGAAATTAGAGGGGATTGAAGAGCTAAAATTAGTAATGCCGTATGCGTTGGATTCTGAACAGATCCAATTGATTCAAAATAAAAGCCAATCTTTGATAAAAAATACAAAACCAGATGAATTTCTTATCACCCTGTAAGGGGATAAACAGATAACGGGGCATATTTAATGCCCCGTTATTGTTGAGTGCTAGTCAATCAAGCCATATTGAGAACGCAGGATCGCAATGATCTCTTGCTTTGGGTTTCGGCTTAATACGATCGGTTGGCCAACAATTTTCTCTGCAATCGCAAGATAGGTGTTGGAAATATCCATTAATGCAGCCAAAGGCAGCGCATTATCACGTGCAAGCGCTTCTCGCTCAGCCATCCGTTCTTTGTTGAGTAAAATATCTGGGTCAGGGAAGTAGTTGAGCAAGAATTGACGAAAACCTTCTTTCGAATTTTCCACAATACGTCCTTGCTGATAGGAAGCGCTGTCCCAGATGCGAGAAGAGTCCGGCGTACCCACTTCATCCATATAAATGAGTTTCTCAACGCCGTTGGCATCGGTGACATAGCCAAACTCAAACTTGGTATCGACGAAAATTTGCTCTACTTGGCAGAGTGCATGGCTAATGACGCTGAATCCTTCTTTTAATAGCTTTTCGTATAAGGCAATATCTTCGACACGACTGAAGTTAAAAGCGGCAAAATTCTCTTCAATATTATGACGTGAGATATTGACATCATCGGCTTCTGGAACACCGGGAATGTCTTTTAAGATGCCTTTGGTTGATGGTGTAATGAGCAGTTCTGGCAGTTTTTTATCTTTCTGTAAGCTTTCTGGTAATTGAATACCACAAAAATCTCGTTCACCTTTTTCGTAAGCACGCCACATTGAACCGGTAATATACTGGCGACAAATCGCTTCAATTTTGATTGGCTTGGCTTTTTGCACAATCCATACAAAAGGATGGGGAATATCTAAAATATGGCTATCGGCTAACCCGCTCTCTTGAAATAGCTTAAACCAGTGGTTTGAAATCGCGTTCAATGCCGCGCCCTTACCTGGTACACCTTTGATGCCACCTTCGGCATGCCAGATACAATCAAAAGCGGAAATACGGTCACTGATTACCATAATGGCTAAAGGTGCATCAGGAGCAACGTTGTAACCTTTTTCTTTGATCAAACGCTGGCTATCTTCTGGAGTTAGCCAATAAACAGAGCGAACTTTGCCGCTATGAACAGGTTGGTGAGTGCGAATTGGGAGGTCGTCATTGACGGCAAGGATTTGATCAGCAAGGCTCATTTAGACATTCCTATCTTTTTCAAACGTCATACAGAGAAGATATCGCTTAGCTCAACGCTACTAAGGATATCGATAAACTGTGCGCATCATACCAGAACTATTTTCTGCTGCCAGATAAAAAGCAAACGATTGCCTTTTGTTTGAAAAATTAAGCAGTGGTGAGTTGAATTCAGGAGAAAAGATGCAGTTCTGAGTCGATAAAGCGGCAAACATTGAGATAAAAGCGAAGTAAATAGAGGGGCGATGGCTCGCCCAAAGCCACACATGTGACTTTGAGCGAGTAGCACTGAGGATTATTAGGTTTAGCTGAGTAAAATTAAAATAGTTCCTGTCAGTGTCATCAGTATATTGGCGATAGCATAGGTGCCAGCATAACCCAATGCGGGAATGGTCGATTTTGCGTAGTCGTTAACGATATCCATCGCTGGTGCGCAAGTTCGTGCACCGATAATCGCACCAAATAGAAGCGCGCGGTTCATTTTCAAAATGTACGCACCGACCAAATAGGCAAAGACGACTGGCACCACGCTGACTAAAAATGCAAGGCCGATCACTTGTACGCCCACTTCTGAGAGGTGCTGGAACATTTTCCCGCCAGCACTTAAGCCAATGCCTACCATAAAGAACATCAAACCTAGGTCTTTCACCATATTTAATGCCCCTTGCGGTACATAGCCGAAAGTGGGGTGGTTGGCTCGTAAAAAACCAAGCATAATGCCAGAAAGCAGTAGCCCAACCGCGTTGCCTAAACCGAAGGAGACTTGTCCAAAGGTCATGGTGATCAAACCAAACAAAATGCCGAGAATAAAGAAGCTACAAAAGGCGAGTAAATCGGCCATTTGACTATGGATAGAGATGAAACCTATCTTATCGGCCAAGCCTTGAACACGGCTTTTTTCACCACTGACTTGCAGCACATCACCTTTGGCAAGCACAATGTCTAAGTCCATCGGCATTTCAATTTGTGCGCGTATCACTCGGTTCAGGAAACAGCCATATTCGGATAAATTCAGATCCGATAGGCGTTTACCGGCAATACTGTCACTTTTTACGACGATTTCCTCTTCAGAGATGCGCAAATCAAGTAGGTTGCGATCAAACACCTCTTTGCCATTTCGAAAGCTAGGGTCTAGCCTTGCATGGCTGTCAGGGAAGCCAACCAGTGCAATTTCATCCCCTTCTTGCAAGATGGCGTCACCGTCAGGATGGGCAAGAATACCATTCCGTCGAATGCGTTCAATATAACAACCCGTTTGACGATAAATACCAAGCTCACGTAAATTGCGCCCATCAATCCAGTTGATCAACTCTTGACCAACACGATAGGCACGGATGATGGGTAAATAGACTTTGCGTTGACCGCTGCCACCCAAACCACGCTCTTGAGCAATCTGTTGAGCAGAATCAGAGAGGTTTTGTTTTTGCAGCTTAGGCAGTAACTTGGCAAACATGATCATACTGATAAGACCAATTAAATAAGCCATCGCATAACCCACCGAAACATTATCTAAAATAAGGGATAAATCCATATTTCTTGGAATGGTGGCTAGCCCAGAGTTTAACGCATCTTGTGCGCCTACTAATACGGGGGTGGAGGTTAATGCACCTGCCATCATACCAGCAGCTAAGCCAAAATCGAGGCCGAGATAATAACTGCCAAAATAGGTGATCCAAGTGGCGGTAATGAGCACCACTAAACTTAAGATGAGATAATGTTTTCCGTCACGGAAAAATATGCCAAAAAAGTTAGGGCCAGCTTCAATGCCGACACAATAGATGAACAGCATGAAACCGATGGTTAAGGCTTCAGCATTGAAGGAAAAACCAAGGTGCCCCATGATGAGTGATGTAATTAACACCCCAATAGAGTTGCCCAGTTGTAAGCTACCAAAACGAATTTTGCCAAAACCAAGGCCAATCGCTAAGACAACAAAAATAAGAAGAATAGGGTTCTGATCAAGCAAAAGTACGACGTCGATATTCACGGCTCAACTCGTTATGTGTGCCAAGTGGGGTAGGTAAAGTGTGGGAATTGTATCTGAATATTGCAAAAAGATAAGTGAAATTTGTGACAATTGACATTTCATTGACCTAATTTGAGAGAAAGAGCCATTTATCTATAAATAGCAAAAACCCGCTAAAAATCAGCGGGTTTTTATGTTTCTTGGTTTTATTCGTCGAATAAGCCTAAATGTTCTTTCGCATAAGCTTCGAAATCAGTGCAACCACCGATGTGTTCTTGATCAATAAAGATTTGTGGCACAGTTTCAACTGGTTTACCCACTGTCTTTTCTAAATCAGCTTTGCTGATGCCTTCCGCGTGAATATCGACATAACGATAGTTAAAATCATCGCGTTTTAATTTCAATGTTTCAGCGTGTTCTTTTGCGCGAACACAGTAGGGGCAACCAGGGCGGCCAAAAATAACAACGAACATAGCTTTCTCCTTCATTCTTGTTGCATGCAACTATGCCCGATTCAAGGTCGGAAATAAAGTGGCATTCACCAGTTACTTCAATAGGTAAAAGCTATTGCTTATTCCTTAATCAAAGCAAGCTTACCTCTCGATGGTGTTGGGAATAGATCAATAATGGCTTGGCTGTGACATGCCGCATAAACTTGTGTTTTTTATGTGGTTATTTGCTCCACATTGCACTGCATCAAAAAATTTTTTTAACGATAGGTGCACTCTAAACAGAGCTAATCTAGATGAGAGAAAAGGGAGTTATTCATGTTCCAATTTATGACGGCGACGCGGATCATTTTTGGAGAAGGAGCGTTATTGAATTCACTTTCTGTTCTCAACCAATATGGTTATAGCGTACTGCTGGTTTCGGGAAAAGAACAACAACGAGCTTCCCCTATTGTTCAATACCTGAAAATGCAGAATATGCGCTATCAGCATGTAGCTATTGTTGGTGAACCTAATATTACCATGGTGGAGGAAACGGCCATTTTAGGCCGACGTTTTCAACCGGACATGGTCGTTGCTATTGGTGGCGGTAGTGTGATTGATATGGGCAAGGCACTCGCGGCAATCATTCCTAACCAAGGTAACGTTTATGATTATGTGGAAGTGGTTGGCCGAAATGTGCCGTTAAAGACAAAACCGCTGCCATTTATTGCTATTCCAACCACCGCCAGTACGGGATCCGAAGTCACGCGTAATGCCGTGTTGAAATCGGGACAAGACAAAGTAAAAGTAAGCTTGCGCAGCCCAGATATGCTGGCAGATGTTGCGATTGTTGACCCCACGTTGACCTATGGTACCGACAGTTACACATCTGGCAGAGGCGCAATGGATGCTTTTACGCATTTAATGGAAGCCTATGTGTGTGGTGAACCCAATCCACTCACCGATATGGTCTGTGAAGAGGGGCTGCGCAAACTCAGTCGTTCTATATTGCCAGCGTGCCGAAAAGATGATCATAAAGCGCGAGCGGATCTCTCTTTTGCAGCAATGCTTGGAGGAATGGCGATTACCAATGCAAAACTTGGCGCGGCACATGGCTTGGCATCGGCATTGGGAGGGAAACTTGATGCTCCACACAGCGTGATCACGGCGCGTTTGGCCCCTCATGTTATGCGAGAAAACATTCGAGCAGCGCAAAAAGCAGGGCGAAATGATGTACTTACACGTTATAAAAAAATCGCTCAAATTGTGACTGGCAGAACAAATGTTCACGTTGAAGATGGCGTGCTGTGGGTGAAAATGATGTTAGATAAGTTGCAACTGCCTAAACTCAACCAGTTTGGTGTGTGCAATACCTCGTTTGATCGCGTGGCGTTAGATGCTTTAAAGTCGGTCGCGATTAAAGGTAACCCTTTGCCTTTAACACAAGAAAGGTTAATCCATATATTAAATCAAGTTTGCGAGTGCCAAGGTGAGTGTGAGGAGTGGCAACCGAATTCATCCAATCAGGTAGAAGTTAGGCATGATCCAGTCGCGCCTGAAAGTAGCAAGCAAAGTTGATAAAAAAACGGAGCAATTGAGCTCCGTTCTAACGATTATTTTAGGATCGCGATTATCTTAGAACTGTGACAGCTTATCGTAGCGCGAGTCTTTTAGTACATCCTTGACGCGTTTAAGATTTTCACGAAAACCAGAGCCACGGCGCAGGGTGAAACCAGTAGCCAGTACATCAATTACCGTCATTTGCACCACACGGCTTGCCATGGGCATATAGACGTCAGTATCTTCAGGTACGTCAAGAGAGATCGACAACGAGCTTGCTTTGTCCAGCGGTGAATCTTTTGCCGTAATCGCAATGACAGTCGCACCATTTTCGCGCGCAAGATTGGCTATTTCCACTTGGCTTTTAGTACGACCTGTATGCGAAATCAAAACAATTACGTCATTATCGGTACAGTTGATACAACTCATGCGTTGCATCACGATATCTTCAAAGCAAGTGATCGGAATGTTAAAGCGAATAAATTTGTTTTGGGCATCTTTTGCTACAGCAGAAGAGGCTCCTAAACCGAAGAAAGAGATCCGTTTTGCTTGCGTGAGTAAGTCAACTGCACGGTTAATTTGCATTGGATCCAAGCTGTTTTTAGCCACATCCAAACATGCCATAGTCGATTCGAAAATCTTATGGGTGTAGGCGTCTGGGCCATCATCTTCTTCAACATTTCGGTTTACATACGGAGTTCCGTTAGCAAGGCTTTGCGCTAAATGAAGCTTAAAGTCGGGAAAGCCTTTGGTGTCGAGTCGTCGACAAAAGCGGTTTACCGTTGGTTCACTGACATCGGCCATTTTGGCGAGCGTCGCAATACTTGAGTGAATCGCGGTTTGGGGCGAAGCCATAATTAC
>NZ_CAWNIB010000013.1:0-11707 GCF_963874405.1 Vibrio sp. V08_P9A1T1 | reverse complement strand
GCTCTGTACAAGTCTACACAGATCAAGGTTTACGCCTTCAGCTACCCGCGTCTCGATTTCGTCCATTTCTTAGCCAAATTGGAGTAAAAGGTCGATTTCGGCTGACAACTGACCAAAATAACAAGTTTGTAAAGTTAGAAACTCTGTGAGCCGCTGATTTTCTAGATATTTAAATAGGAATCTTAATCACATTCTCAAACATTTCACCTCAGACCTGCCCTAAAACTGTTAACTATTTGTCAATAAAGCTTTTACAATAAAGCAAGCATTACCAATGGTAAGCGCTATGCTTACCGCATACCCTACAAAAATAATAATCTTGGAGTCTACTATGACTGCGCGTGAAACTTTAGTGCCAGTTCTGCTTGAAAAAGTGTACAAACTGATTCAAGACAAACTCGATCTTGCTCATCAACCGCTCGTGACCCAACTTGCTCAACATCTATTTAGTAACATTTCGAAAGATGATCTGACTGAACGTAATGAATCTGACTTATATGGTGCGATAGTTAGCCTATGGCACCATATTAACGAGAAAAACCCAGAGGAGCGTTCAGTGCGGGTATTTAACCCGACAGTAAGCCGCCAAGGTTGGCAGTCAACGCACACGATTGTTGAAATAGTAATCCCTGATAGTCCGTTTCTTGTGGACTCCATTAAAATGGCGCTCAGCCGTTTGGATTTATCGTCACACCTCATGCTCAATGGCCCAACGCAAATCTCGCGCACCGATAACGGTGTTATTACTTCGGTAAACCAAGGTGAGGGTGTTCTGCAATCTCTTTTTCATATTGAAGTCGACCGCCTTAGTAGCAAAGAAGCGATGACACAGTTGAAAAATGAGTTGCTTAGTATTTTGAGCGATACAGCTTTAGTGGTGCAAGACTGGCAACCAATGTCAGAAAAACTGGTGCAAGTGATTGCGCAATTGGAGACACAAAAAGAGTTCATTCCTGTAGAAAGTGATCGTTACGAAGAAACCATCAAATTCTTAAAGTGGATGGGAAATCATAATTTCACTTTCATGGGGTACAAAGAATACGACCTCGTGACGGTCGAAGGCGATACTGAACTGAGACCAACAGCAGAAAAAGGGTTGGGTTTATTTTCTGATTCAAAACGTGTGCGCAGCGTAAAATTATCTGACTTTCCTGATTCCGCGCGCCTTGAAGCCAAAAAGCCTTTTTTATTGATTGTCACTAAAGGCAATACCCAATCACGTATCCACCGCCCAGCTTATACCGATTATATCGGCGTTAAAAAGTTCGACAAGGCAGGTAAAGTGATCGGTGAACATCGTTTCACTGGTCTATATACCTCGGCAGTGTATAACCAAAGTGTCGAAACTATTCCGCTGATCCGCGAAAAAGTAGAACGTATCCTAAAAGCCAGCGGTTATCGTGCAGGCTCGTATTCCTATAAAGCGCTGCACAATATTCTAGAAAACTATCCTCGTGATGAGTTACTGCAAGCACGTGAAGAAGAGATGTTAGAAGTTGGGATGGGCGTAGTGCAAATGCAAGATAGGGATTTGCTGCGTCTGTTTGTTCGTAAAGACCCGTTTGGTCGTTTCTTCAGTTGCATGGTCTATGTGACCAAAGAGCGCTATAACACCGAGCTTCGCCGCCAAACGCAACGAATTTTCAAACAGTACTTTGGTTGTGAGCAAGATGTTGAGTTCACCACTTATTTTTCAGAAAGCCCATTGGCAAGAACACACTACATCGTACGTGTTGATAATAACAATATGGATGTCGATGTAAAAACGGTAGAGCAGAATTTAATGGAAGCATCATCAACTTGGGATGATCGTTTATCAGATGCGATCGTAGCAAACTTTGGAGAGAGTAAAGGACTGCCATTATCGAAAGAATACATGCGTGCATTCCCTCGTTCTTACAAAGAAGACATGATGCCGGGTTCAGCGGTGGATGATATCCAGCGATTGGAAGCCTTAGATGAAGAGCACAAACTCGGCATGTTGTTCTATCGTCCACAAGAAGAAGCGGCCGATTCAAAAGCGGTGCGCTTAAAACTCTATCACCGTGACGAGCCAATCCATCTTTCTGATGTGATGCCGATGTTGGAAAACTTAGGGCTGAGGGTGATCGGAGAGTCACCTTATGAAGTACGCAAGTTAAATGGACAAACATATTGGATCTTAGATTTCTCAATGCTGCATAAGAGCGATAAGAGTGTCGATCTTCGAGAAGCGAGAGATCGTTTTCAACAAGCATTTGCGGCTATTTGGGCTGGTGAATTAGAGAGTGATGGCTTCAACCGACTAGTACTCGGTGCTTCATTAACTGGGCGCGAAGTATCGATTCTTCGTGCTTATGCGCGTTACATGCGCCAAGTGGGTTTCCCATTCAGTCAACAATATATTGAAGATACACTCAGCCATTATCCAGATGTAGCAAAAGGGCTGGTGGAACTATTCTTAAAGCGGTTTGATCCTAAACACAAAGGGGCTCAAAAAGGGCAAACGGATCTTATCAACGCTATTACTGAAGAGTTAGATCGTGTTGATAGCTTGGATGATGATCGTATTATTCGTCGTTATATGGAGATGATCAGTGCAACGATCCGTACTAACTACTTCCAGCTGGATGAAAACAATCAGATCAAACCCTGGCTTTCTTTAAAAATGAAACCGAAAGAGATTTCTGAAATTCCAGCTCCTGTGCCGGCTTTCGAAATCTTCGTTTATGCGCCTGATATTGAAGGTGTTCATTTACGTGGTGGTAAAGTAGCACGTGGCGGATTACGTTGGTCTGATCGCCAAGAAGATTTCCGTACCGAGATTCTAGGGTTAGTGAAAGCGCAACAGGTAAAAAATACCGTTATTGTTCCTGTGGGAGCAAAAGGTGGTTTTGTGTGTAAGAAACAGCACATGTTTACCACGCGTGATGAGATCTTTGCCGAGGGACAACGCTGCTATAAACGTTTTATTCGTGCATTACTCGATGTTTCCGACAATATTATTGAAGGCGAAGTCGTTCCACCTAAAAATGTCGTTCGTCATGATGAAGATGACCCTTACTTAGTTGTAGCCGCGGATAAAGGGACAGCAACATTTTCCGATTTGGCTAACTCAGTGTCAGCAGAATACAATTTCTGGCTAGGTGACGCTTTTGCTTCTGGTGGTTCAAATGGTTACGACCATAAAGCCATGGGGATTACAGCAAAAGGGGGATGGGAGTCAGTCAAGCGCCACTTCCGTGAGATGGGCATTAACTGCCAAACCACAGATTTTACAGCGATTGGCATTGGCGATATGGCTGGAGATGTGTTCGGTAATGGTATGCTGCTGTCTAAACACATCTGTTTGCAAGCAGCGTTTAACCATTTGCATATTTTCATCGATCCAACACCAAATTCAGCAAAAAGTTGGGAAGAGCGCAATCGCTTATTCAACACGCCACGATCTAGCTGGGAAGATTACAACGCAAAGTTGATCTCAAAAGGTGGTGGTATCTTCTCTCGCAAAGCGAAATCGATCACCTTAACGCCTGAAATTCAAAAAATGATCGGCACTAAGAAGGCTTCTGTTGCGCCTAATGAGCTGATTAAAATGATCTTGAAAATGGAAGTGGATCTTCTGTGGAACGGAGGCATCGGCACCTATGTTAAATCATCGAAAGAGAGCCATTCTGATGTAGGTGACCGTGCTAACGATGCTCTAAGAATTGATGGACGCGATCTTCGTACAAAAGTGATCGGTGAAGGTGGTAACTTAGGTATGACTCAACTTGGACGTGTTGAGTATGCATTAACTGGTGGTCGTGTTAATACCGACTTTGTTGATAACGTTGGCGGCGTCGATTGCTCGGATAATGAAGTTAATATTAAGATCTTCTTGAATGGCTTGGTGGCGAATGGTGATCTTACCGTCAAACAACGTAATCAGATCTTAGAGTCGATGGAAGACGAAGTAGGAGGCATCGTTATTGAAGATGCTTACGCTCAATCTGAAGCTATTTCTGTCACTGAGCAACAGGGTGTATCGTTAGTTAAAGAGCAGATTCGTTTCATCCATGCTATGGAAAAAGCAGGGCACCTTGACCGAGCATTGGAATACATTCCAGATGATGAAACTTTGCTTGAGCGTGAGAAGCAGGGATTTGCATTAACCCGTCCGGAGCTATCGGTATTAGTGGCATACGGCAAAATGGTGTTGAAAGAGGAATTGGCTTGTGAAGAGATTTCTCACGATGAATTCCATTCACAGCAGTTGATCAACTATTTCCCTACTGAGTTACGTCGTAACTATTCTCAGCACATGCAACAGCATCCACTTCGTGCAGAGATCATTGCTACGGCTCTGGCCAACCAGATGGTGAACGAAATGGGATGTAATTTCGTGACCCGTCTGCAAGAAGAGACTGGTGCGAATGTTGTCGATATTGCCAATGCTTACACTGCGGCAAGAGAAATCTATGGTTTAGGCCGTGTTCTTGAGCAGGTTCGTTTACTCGACAATAAAGCAGAAGCCGATGCACAGTACGATGTGATTTTCTTAGTACGCCGAACCTTACGCCGCTTATCTCGTTGGTTGCTGCGTAATCGTTCAGGCAAACAATCGGTCAAAGATTTGATTGCGCTTTATCAAACTGACGTCAATGCCGTTTCCGCTGAACTAGACAATATGCTCGTTGCTGAAGAGGTTGCAGAGCATAATGCCATGGCTCAAGTCTGGATTGATAAAGGCATTAACTCCGAACTGGCGAATTACGTTGCTCGTTTATCAAGCCTGTACTCAGCACTGGATATATCCACAGTGGCTCGTGATAAAGGTAAGACCGTTGCTCAGACAGCTAAGCTTTACTTTAACTTGGGTGATCGTTTATCACTGCACTGGTTCTTGAAACAGATTAACGGCCAAGCGGTGGATAACAACTGGCAAGCACTAGCTCGCGCTGCATTCCGTGAAGATTTAGACTGGCAGCAGCGTCAACTCACTGCGCAAGTATTGAATTGTACTTGTTCGCCAGAAGAACTCGATGTAATGAAAGCACTGGATGAATGGATTGCTAGTAATGAAGTATCCTTAATGCGCTGGGAGAGTATCCTCAACGAATTTAAAGTTGGTGCAGTACATGAATTTGCAAAATTCTCAGTAGCATTAAGAGAATTAGTACTTTTAAATTTGAATTGTGCGGCAAATGAGTAAATAATAACGCCCCGTTTATACGGGGCTTTTTATTTCGGAGGCACAATGCTCTACCGCTTAGCCAGGACTGGCTTTTTTCAACTTGATGCCGAAAAGGCACATGATCTCGCCATTGAAAACTTTAAACGTTTCACAGGCACTCCTCTTGATCTCTTCTATCGTCAACACTTACCCAATCGCCCAGTCGAATGCATGGGTTTAACTTTTAAAAACCCTGTAGGTTTGGCCGCTGGCCTAGATAAAAATGGGGAATGCATAGAAGCTTTTGGTGCAATGGGGTTTGGTTTTGTCGAAGTTGGTACCGTGACTCCACGTCCTCAATCTGGTAACGATAAACCGCGTTTATTCCGTTTGATCCAAGCGGAAGGTATTATCAATCGAATGGGCTTTAACAACTTAGGTGTCGACAACCTGGTTGAGAACGTTAAGAAAGCTAAATATGACGGCATTATCGGTATCAACATTGGAAAGAATAAAGATACACCGATTGAAAATGGGGCAGATGACTATCTTATTTGTATGGAGAAAGTCTACCCATATGCTGGTTACATAGCAGTGAACATTTCATCCCCCAACACTCCTGGGTTACGAACGTTACAATATGGTGAGGCATTGGATGATTTGCTTGCCGTACTGAAAGCGAAGCAATCTGAATTGGCTAAGCTGCATAATAAATACGTTCCGCTAACATTAAAAATCGCTCCCGATCTTTCTGATGACGAACTTAAACAAATTTGCCAATCGTTACTCAAGCATAATATTGATGGCGTTATCGCGACTAATACCACATTGGATCGGTCGCTGGTGGAAGGTATGAAATTCGCGAATGAAGCGGGTGGGTTAAGTGGCCGTCCTGTTCAATCAAGAAGTACGGAAGTGATTAAGTGCTTGTACCAAGAGTTGGGTGATAAGCTGCCCATTATTGGAGTGGGTGGTATTGGTTCTTGCATCGCTGCAAAAGAAAAAATGTTGGCGGGCGCGAAACTAGTACAAGTCTATTCAGGATTCATTTATCACGGCCCAGGTTTAGTGAGAGATATTGTCAAGAACCTGTAAATAAGTGCGATTTAAAGGTATTTACTCAGAAAAATAAAAAGTGACTGGGTCAAAGTAAGAGGGAATGAGTTATTCATTTCCTCTTTTTTTTTATATTTCTGTTCTTAAAATTACATTCACTAGCTGGCAAAGGTAATTAAGCGTTTTACCTAATAGTTTGATAATTCATTAAAATTAGAGAGTGGAACGATGCTTAAACCAAGTGACAAATGGAGTTGGTATTATTCAGATAGCGAAAGCTGCCTGATGTTGTACCTTGGTGATGAGATGGTTTTTAAGACCAATCTTTACCGTAATCTGCTCGTCGATTGTGCTTTTGCTGAGAATCATTTTTCAGTCGATGATGCGAGTGCTTTCCAAACCTACAAAGAGCAAATTGCCTATTTAGGTTTAAGTGAGCCAAGACAAGCCGAATTAGCACTCTATTGTGTTGCCGCTAAGCGTTTTCATAAACCTGTACAGCCTAAAAGTTGGTTTTTTGATCATCAAGGCTACGGTTTTGAACCGAGTGAAGGTGACATTGTTCGGTTGGTCAACGGCTACAGCCAAGGTTATTTCATCGTACTTGAGGTAGGGGACTGCGCTAGTCTTTGCGCCTTAGTCGATTTGGATGCGTTCATACTGAATGGTTCCAAACAGCTGGAATTCGGACAGGTCATTAAGGTTATGCATGACCGTATGGCTTGCGCTAATCATATTTTGCTCGAAGAGCACGTTGCTCTTGTGAGTTAACTTTTCCCTAATAGCACAACGTTTCGTTCCTTTGTTTCATTTCCCATCGGCTTAATAGCCGATTTTTTTTGCCTAGAGCTTTTCCCCAACTCAATCCTATCCGTCTGAATTCGATCTTAAATGTGAGATTTGTTCAGGATTCTGATGTTTTTTTCTTCAAAAGTGACGTTATAAACAGTGTCTACATCACTAGAAATGGCCGACATATTCCCATTTTTAGCTCATTTGTAATTAATTTACACTGTAAAAATCGATCTGGTATAGTCCAATTTTGCAGTGAATAAATACTCACTTATCCCGTAGGCCTTGCTATATCTAGTGAGATGTTTTTGCAATGCTCGAAGTTTGTCTATTTGTAAAATTGGCGAGTAGTTAAGCAATTGAATGGTTGAGAAGGCGAAAGAGACACTTTGTTTTACTCAAGCGTGGGATTGTCAGGTATAATGCGTGGTCATTTTTATCAGTAAAAGAGCAGTATGAATCAATATCTAGCGGTTACCTCAAACGGTCTTGAGAACCTATTAGTTGAAGAACTAACCAAATTAGGGATTACGGACGCAAAACCCGTGCAGGCCGGGGTAAAATTTAAAGCGTCGAAAGAGCAGATTTATCGCTGTTGTTTGTGGAGCCGTCTAGCATCAAGATTTGTTCGCGTCCTCTCTGAATTTACCTGCCAAAATGATATGGATCTTTACTTGTCGGCAAGTTCAGTGAACTGGGTTAATCATTTTCATAGTTCGAAAAAGTTTGTTGTCGACTTCAACGGCACAAATAACGAAATCCGCAACAGTCAGTACGGTGCGATGAAAGTAAAGGATGCGGTTGTCGACTGTTTCACCAAAAAGAACTTACCGCGCCCTTCGATCGATAAAGATCATGCAGATCTTCGTGTCCATGTACGCTTGCATAAAGATAAAGCCATTTTAGGGATTGATATGGTGGGCGGTGGTTTACATCAGCGCGGTTACCGTACCGAAGCGGGGCGAGCACCACTTCGTGAAACATTAGCAGCGGCTATTATTTTGCGTAGTGGATGGAGTGAAGCGAAGCCACTGCTCGACCCAATGTGTGGTTCTGGTACTTTGCTCATTGAGGCGGCCATGATGGCTGCTGGTATGGCCCCTAGTCTCAAGCGTCCAAAGTGGAGTTTCGAAGCTTTAGAGGATTTTGATGCAGAACTGTGGGCGCAAATAAAATCAGAGGCCAATGTTCAAGCAAGACGTGGTGTCAAGAAAGTTGACTGTAAGTTCTTTGGTTTTGATAACGATGCACGAGTGCTGCAGACCGCGAAAGATAACGCTCGCCGCGCAGGGGTTGAAGAACTGATTACCTTCCAGCTAGGTGATGCGGCACTGATCAAACGTCCTGAAGGGTTTGAGGATGGTGTGGTTATCTGTAATCCACCCTATGGTGAACGTTTAGGTACACATCCTGGTTTGATTGCTTTATACACGGCATTTGGTGGTCAATTAAAGGCTGAATTTGGCGGTTGCCAAGCGTCGATTTTCTCAAGCTCTGACGAATTACTCAGTTGTTTGCGTATGCGCGCTGAAAAGCAGTTTAAGTTAAATAACGGTGCGTTACCTTGTCACCAAAAGAACTACTCAATTTCATTGCGCACGGTAGAAGCGGGAGCGTCTATTTCTCAAGAATCGGTGATCGCTCCTGATTTTTCGAATCGTTTAAAGAAAAATATTGCGAAAATTGGTAAGTGGGCGAAACGTGAATCACTAGATTGCTATCGTATTTATGATGCTGATTTGCCTGAATACAATGTTGCGATCGATGTTTATCTCGACCACCTAGTGATCCAAGAATACGCCGCACCTAAAGATATTCCAGAAGAAAAGGCGAAACGCCGTTTAACAGATATCATTCGTGCCGCGATTCAAGTCACCGGAACAGAAGCAAATAAAGTGGTACTCAAAGTTCGCGAAAAGCAGAAAGGACGCTCTCAATATCAAAAATTAGGGCAAATTTCTGAGACAATGGAAGTGAACGAGTATGGCGTTAAACTGATTGTCAATTTACATGATTATCTCGATACGGGTTTATTCCTTGATCATAAATTGACGCGTCGTCGCTTAGGGCAAATGGCAAAGGGTAAAGACTTCCTCAATCTATTTGCTTACACCGGCTCTGCAACCGTTCATGCCGCTTGCGGTGGAGCAAAATCAACCATGACGGTTGATATGTCTAAAACCTATTTAGAATGGGCTAAAGACAACTTAAAGCTCAACGGTCAAGTTGGACACCAGCATCGCTTTGAACAAGCCGACTGTGTGCAATGGCTAGAGACTGCAAAAGAACAATTTGATTTGATATTTATCGATCCGCCGACATTCTCAAATTCCAAACGTATGGAACACACATTTGATGTGCAACGCGATCATATTAAGTTGATGGAAAATTTAAAACGTATCCTACGTCCAGAAGGTACGATTGTGTTTTCAAACAATAAACGACATTTTAAAATGGATTTAGAAGCGCTAGCTGAGCTTGGTTTAGTTGCTCAAAACATTTCAGCACAAACATTACCACTGGATTTTGAACGTAACAAACAGATCCATAACTGCTGGACGATTTCCCATGCATGCAGTGAATAGGGAATGAAGTTGTTCACGCTTTACAGTACTGAAGGATGCCATCTCTGTGAGATGGCATTTCAGCTTGTTCAGCAGGCAAACATTGCTGAACAAGTACAACTTGTTGATATTGCATTTGATGATGCGCTCTTCTCTCGTTACGGGGTCACTATTCCGGTTCTTAAATACCAAGAATCTGAACTGAGCTGGCCCTTTGACCAACAAACATTACTTCATTGGTTAGAAAATAATGGCATTAATTACCATCCATAACGGTCAATTAGCATTTGGTGACCACCCATTACTCGATCATGCAGATTTCGCATTACAAGAAAATGAACGAGTTTGTCTCGTCGGCCGAAACGGTGCAGGCAAGTCGACTATGATGAAAGTTCTTGCGAGAGAAATCATCATGGACGACGGAAAAATGCAGATAGAACAAGATGTTGTTGTTTCTCGATTAGAACAAGATCCGCCTAGAGATGAAGCTGGCACCGTTTTTGATTATGTTGCTGGTGGATTAGCGGAAGTTGGTGAGTATCTAAAGATCTATCAAGATCTTTTAGATCTCATCGTTATCGATCCAAGTGAAAGTAATATCAATAAGTTATCTCGTATTCAAGAGCAGCTAGAGCATACAGGGGCATGGCGTTTTGAAGAACGTATCCAAAATGTTCTGGCGGCGTTGAAACTGGATGGTCACACCAAACTAACGGATTTATCCGGTGGATGGCAGCGTAAAGCGGCTCTTGCAAGAGCACTAGTGTGTGATCCTGATGTCCTTTTGCTTGATGAACCGACTAACCACCTTGATGTAACCACCATCGAATGGCTCGAAGGCTTTTTGAAAGATTTTAGAGGCTCGATCATCTTTGTATCGCATGACCGGACGTTCATCCACTCAATGGCGACACGCATTGTTGATCTTGACCGCGGTAAACTCAGCTCGTTTCCTGGTGATTATGATCAGTACCTTGTCGCCAAGGAAGAAGCCTTGCGCGTAGAAGAGATGCAAAATGCCGAGTTTGATAAGAAATTGGCCCAAGAAGAAGTTTGGATTCGCCAAGGCATCAAAGCGCGTCGTACTCGTAACGAAGGGCGCGTAAGAGCACTCAAGAAGCTAAGAGAAGAGCGTAATGATCGCCGTGAGGTACAGGGCAAAGCAAACTTGCAAATCGATGACGCTGCGCGTTCAGGAAAAATTGTCTTCGAAGCGAAGGATATTAGCTATAGCATTGATGGCAAAAACATTGTCTCGAACTTCAGTTTCAATATCATGCGTGGTGATCGCATTGCACTTATTGGCCCTAACGGATGCGGTAAAAGTACGCTGCTGAAACTGCTGTTGGGTGATTTACAACCTCAGAGTGGCAAATTACATTGCGGTACCAAACTTGAAGTTGCTTATTTTGATCAGTACCGTGAGATCCTCGATCCTGAGAAGTCGGTAATTGACAACTTAGCTGACGGAAAACAAGAAGTGATGGTGGCTGGGCGCCCACGGCACGCATTAAGTTACTTACAAGATTTCTTGTTTGCCCCTAAACGTGCGAGAACGCCAGTAAAAGCGCTATCTGGTGGTGAGAAAAACAGACTGTTGCTCGCTCGTATTTTCCTCAAACCGAATAATTTATTGATTTTAGATGAACCAACCAACGATTTAGATATCGAAACTTTGGAACTTTTAGAAGATTTGCTTGCCAACTACCAAGGCACATTGCTGCTTGTCAGCCACGATCGTCAATTTGTTGATAATACTGTAACAACGAGTTGGATTTTTGAAGGCGATGGCAAAATTGAAGAATTTGTTGGAGGCTATCACGATGCTCAGCAACAAAGAGCTCAGGTTTTGCAGTCACGAGTTGCTGAAAATGTCAGCAATAAAGAAAAAGTGGTTGAGGAAACTCTCAAAACAGCGCCAATTAAGACAAAACCTAAAAAGTTATCTTATAAACTGCAGCGAGAAATGGATGAGTTGCCCGCAATGTTAGAGCAACTTGAGAATGATATTGAAATGCTTCAACAGCAAGTGAACGATCCTGAGTTTTTCATGCAATCAGCAGACAAAACACAGCCCGTTTTAGATAAGTTAACTGCGAAAGAGCAGGAGCTTGAAATTGCTTTCGAGCGCTGGGAAGAGCTCGAAGCAATGCAACAGGAA
>NZ_CAWNIB010000012.1:0-11768 GCF_963874405.1 Vibrio sp. V08_P9A1T1 | reverse complement strand
TAGTTATAACGCTTAACACTCTCAATTCAAAGCTTGATGATTCAAGAGCGAAGAAAAAAGTAAGTATTTTGCGTAGCTGACTAAATTTTTGCCAACTATCGCCCAATCTAAGCAATAAAAGGCAGTTTTTAGGGGTTAAAACAGGAATAATAAAAATAGTCAATTTGAAGGTGTAGTGATAACTAAGGATCGTGTATTCTTAATTGCTAGCCACTGAATTCTAATAAAGATACGGATTATATGAATATAGGTTTAATCATTGCTCTTGTAGCAGTTTTGCTGGTGTTAGTCCTTGGCTATAACATCATGCTTCAATACAAAGTAAAGGTCGAGTCAGCTAAAAAGCAGGAGTCGACTCGATATATCGCCATTATTGATGCGACAGAAGACCTTATCGGCAACGCACACCACATGCCGTTTAGTAAAGAACTCTTAGTGTGTTTAAATACCCGTATCCTTGATGCCCTACTTAGTATGTATGAGCTTGACCCGAAAAATAAGCAGTTGGCACAACGCATTGAGCATATGAAAGGGCAAATTAAGCATTTACAAGAAAACCACCCAGGTGGTGACAGTACAACGTTTAAAGTACCCACCAGCGATAAACAAGCTTTGATTATGCTTAAACTAGTGAAACGTTTAAGAGACACGATTCGTAGTGAGCACAATAAAGGACGTTTTGAAACACAATCTTACGTCGCTGAAAATGCGCGTCTAGAAACAATACAAATTCGAATCAACATTGAAAATGTTGTTAAGCGGGCAAATGATTCTATCGTTCGTGGGCAACCCGGAACTGCGATTCAGCTATTGCGTAAAGGGATCGATGTTCTGAGCTCAAAAAATGATGCTTATTCCAATCAAGCTCGTGAAAAACTTCAATCAATGTATGATGACTTAGAAAAACGACGCCAAACAAAAAGTGCAACGGATCTTCAACAAATTGAAGATAACGAGAGAAATAGTGATATGGAAGCACTGTTTGGTGAAAAGAAAAAATGGTAGCCCATTATTTTTGCTTAGGAAGTATTTTTAAGGTCGCATAAGCGACCTTTTTCATACAGCAACGTAAAGAAAACATTAAGTTAAATTAACGTATCATTTATCGCTTTTAGGACTTCATCCGGTCTTGTTGCCTGAGTAATTGGGCGACCGATGACTAGATAATCTGAACCAGCTTTTATGGCCTCACTCGGAGTCATAATACGTCTTTGGTCTCCTGTTTCAGAACCAATAGGACGAATCCCTGGCGTAACTAATTTAAACTCTTGACCAAGATGGCTCTTAAGCATGTGCGCTTCTTGAGCTGAGCATACCACTCCATCTAACCCTGCATTTTGAGTTAGGCTAGCCAGACGCATTACATGCTCTTTAGGCGCAACATCGATGCCAATGCCACGAAGATCAGCTTGTTCCATACTGGTTAGTACTGTGACAGCAATAAGTAGTGGTCTATCGTTACCATAAGGTTCAAGAATCTGGCGAGACGCCGACATCATTCTCTCCCCACCACTGGCATGAACATTCACCATCCATACGCCAAGCTCAGCCGCCGCACGTACGGCTTTAGAGCACGTGTTGGGAATATCATGAAACTTTAGGTCTAAGAATACCGAAAAACCTCTTTTGTGTAGCTCACGCACAAAATCGGGACCAAACAGGGTAAACATCTCCTTGCCCACTTTTAATCGACAGCTGTTGGGGTCAATTTTATCAACAAAAGCTAACGCTTCCGCTTGTTGCTCATAATCCAACGCGACAATTACTCTCTGGTCTTTCATTTTCACTCCTAAAATAATTAAGCTAAAAAAATGCAGCTTTCATAAGCTGCAGTTTTCGAGTCGATCAGTAACTCCAGTACATGAACTCTATTCACCATCCAAACCACGGATAGGTTTAATTGAACCCCAATTCTTACATGATGGGCAGTGCCAGTAGAGAGAATGAGTTGAGAAACCACACTTTCTGCATCGGTAGTGAGGTTTTACTTTTAGTTGCTCACCTACCAATTTTTGCAAGGTCGACAAACTCTCTTTCGCTCGACCTTCCTCTGCTTCGATGAGATGGTAGTCAATTAAACGGTAGAAGCCCTTCATGGTCGGATTTTTAACCAATTGCCGTGTCAAAAGTTCCTGTGCTGCTCCAGCACCATCATGTTGTGCCACCAACTGTGCGAGCATCAGTTCAGCTGACACTCCAGCTTCATTGATAATGCACTCGCGTAAAAACTCAACAAGTTCACCCTCTTTCCCAATATGGTGATAGCACTCAGCAAGCGTCGGCAATACCTCGCCGATAAAATCAATGTCCTGCTCCAAGACCATCTGCATATACTGGATTGTATGACGGTAGTCATCATTTTCAAGATACAGCTTACCTAAAGAGATCGTTGCGCGTACACACTTCGGATCTTCAGACAGCGCTTTTTTAAGATATTGAATCGCTTTGCTATCGCGTCCTTCAGCCTTCTCTTGCATTGCAAGTTCACACCAAAAATGGGCTATAACACTGTGCATCCTTTTTCTGCCTAATTTGACCAACGCATAAGCGTAATCGATAGCTTTATGCCACTCTCGAGTCTGTTGGTAAATAGAAACCAATTGTTGTAACGCCGCTTCTTTGTGTTCGGGCTCTTCAATCAGTTGTTCAAATATTTTTTCAGCGCGGTCGAGAAAGCCTGCCACCATATAATCTTTTGCCAATTGTTGTAAGGCGAGATTTTTTTGGTCAATAGTAAGACTTGAACGAGATATGAGATTTTGATGGATGCGGATAGCACGATCAACCTCTCCTCTTGAACGGAATAAGTTGCCCAGCGCTAAGTGGGTATCAATCGTTTCATTGTCTACTTGGAGTAGCTCGATAAAATGGTCAACGGCCTTATCTGATTGATCAGAAAGCAGTAAGTTAAGACCCGTCACATACTGACGAGAAATTTGGTGAGAGTGTTTCTGCTTGTCTTGCTGAGCACTACGATTTCCCATATACCAGCCGTAGGCGGCGGCAATCGGTAATAGCAAGAAGAGAATTTCTAACATCAAGTCAGCCTTTATTTCACTACGCTTTACTTGTTACAGAGCTGTTCTCTGCTGTTTGCTTTTTCAGTTGCTTATTCAACTTTCTAACTTGCAACTGAGACTTGAAGTAGAAGCTACTGCCAAGCAAACAAGCAAGTAAAAAACCAGAGACAAAGACAGTGCCAAGTAAAGTAGACAGGTGAAATTCGCCTTGAGCGATCAAATAGTTAAACGTCACAACTGCTTGATTTTGAGCCCCTAGTGCTAAAGCAATCAAAAAAAGTGCAAGAATTAGAACGATTTTTATAATTTTCATATGCCACTACCTATCCAGTATTGATCTGGTCTGATTATGCAGGAAAATGGCCTTACAAACCACGTCTATTATGGATTCCTTTCTTAAAAAAACGGCATACTTAAACTGTATGCCGTTTTTTAGAATACTCTCTAAATCGCTTTAGATATTCTCATTAACTCGCTCACGTAACTCTTTACCTGGCTTGAAATGAGGGACGAATTTGCCATCCAACACCACTTTATCACCGGTTTTAGGATTACGACCTACTCTAGGCTCACGATAGTGCAAAGAGAAACTACCAAATCCGCGAATTTCGATTCGCTCTCCGCTTTCTAAAGTTGATGCCATATGTTCAAGAATATCTTTCACAGCGTCTTCAATTTCTTTAGCAGATAGGTGCGTTTTCTCAGCACAGAGTCTTTCTATCAATTCAGACTTAGTCATAGTTTCCCTCATTACTTATCAAAGTAGGCACTAACTGAAAAAAAAGGAGCCTTACGGCCCCTTTTAGCGAGTTAGATTATTCGCCTTTAGCAGCCTTGAATGCATCAGCCATAGCATTACCAAACGCACCTTCATCAGCTTTGTTCAGTGTAGCCATTGCTTCTTGCTCATCAGCTTCATCTTTAGCTTTGATAGATAGGTTGATTACGCGGTTTTTACGGTCTACACCAGTAAATTTCGCTTCAACGCTGTCACCAACGCTTAGGACTAGAGACGCATCTTCAATACGGTCACGAGATGCTTCAGAAGCACGGATGTAACCTTCAACGCCGTCTACAAGTTCAATTGTAGCACCTTTCGCGTCAACTGCAGTAACAGTACCGTTAACTAGAGTACCTTTTTTGTTATCAGCAACATATGCGTTGAACGGGTCGTTTTCCATTTGCTTAACGCCAAGAGAAATACGCTCACGCTCTGCATCTACTGCTAGAACAACTGCAGAGATTTCATCGCCTTTCTTGTAATCACGTACCGCTTCTTCTCCAGGAACGTTCCAAGAGATGTCAGATAGGTGAACTAGACCGTCGATGCCGCCGTCTAGACCGATGAAGATACCGAAGTCAGTGATAGACTTGATCTTACCAGTAACTTTGTCGCCTTTAGCTTGCGCTTCAGCGAATGACTGCCATGGGTTAGCTTTACACTGTTTAAGACCTAGAGAGATACGACGACGCTCTTCGTCGATATCAAGAACCATAACCTCAACTTCGTCGCCAACATTAACAACTTTAGATGGGTGGATGTTCTTGTTAGTCCAATCCATTTCAGAAACGTGTACTAGACCTTCAACGCCTTCTTCGATTTCAACGAAGCAGCCGTAGTCAGTTAGATTTGTTACACGGCCAGATAGTTTATGACCTTCTGGGTAACGCTTAGCGATAGCTACCCATGGATCTTCGCCAAGTTGCTTAAGACCTAGTGATACGCGAGTACGATCACGATCAAACTTAAGAACTTTAACTAGGATTTCGTCACCAACGTTAACGATTTCTGATGGGTGTTTAACGCGTTTCCAAGCCATATCTGTGATATGTAGAAGACCATCAACACCACCAAGGTCAACGAATGCGCCGTAGTCAGTAAGGTTCTTAACGATACCTTTAACTTCAGTGCCTTCTTGTAGAGTTTCAAGAAGTTCGTCACGTTCAACGCTGCTTTCTGATTCGATAACAGCACGACGAGAAACAACAACGTTGTTACGTTTCTGGTCTAGTTTGATAACTTTGAACTCTAGCTCTTTGTTTTCTAGGTGAGTAGTGTCACGGATAGGACGCACGTCAACAAGAGAGCCTGGAAGGAAAGCACGGATACCGTTTAGTTCAACAGTGAAGCCACCTTTAACTTTACCATTGATAATACCAATAACAGTTTCAGCTTCTTCGTAAGCTTTCTCAAGAACGATCCAAGCTTCATGACGCTTAGCTTTCTCACGAGAAAGTTGAGTTTCACCGAAACCATCTTCAACAGCGTCTAGAGCAACGTCTACTTCAGAACCAACTTCAACTTCAAGTTCGCCAGCAGCGTTCTTGAACTGTTCAGCAGGGATAGCAGACTCAGACTTAAGACCAGCGTCAACAAGAACGAAACCATTCTCGATAGCGACTACAGTACCTTTAACGATTGTACCTTGTTGAAATTGTGTTTCGTTTAAAAACTCTTCAAAGAGTTGAGCAAAAGATTCAGTCATTTATTTAATCTTCAATAATTAAACTTCCATGGGTATCCTACCGCATGGGGTTATTAAATTCGCCAGTCATCATCCTTGCGACCGACGCTCTTACCTAGCAGAACTACTCTGCCAGCTTAGATTCTACATATTGTAATGCTTCTTCTACAACTTCGTCGATAGACATTGAGGTTGAGTCAAGCAATAGCGCATCCTCTGCAGGGCGTAATGGGGCCACTGGGCGGTTACGATCTCGGTCGTCACGCTCTTGGATCTCGCTTAAAAGGGCGTCAAATTTAACATCTAGCCCTTTGAGTTGCAACTGCTTAAAGCGACGTTGGGCTCGCTCTTGCGCACTGGCATCGAGGAATATTTTCACTTCTGCTTGAGGAAACACAACTGTGCCCATATCACGTCCATCAGCAACCAGTCCCTGCCCTTTCGCAAAGGCTCGTTGGCGACGTAATAATGCCTCACGAACTCTAGGCAATGCCGCTACTTTTGATGCCGCCATTCCTGTCTCTTCTTTGCGCAATTCTTTCGATACGTCCTCACCTTCAAGAATCACTCTAACCAAGTCGCCTTCTGCGATAAATTGGACATCTAAATGTGTCGCCAGAGGAACAAGCGCTTCTTCCGACTCAGTATCCACACCGTGGTGAATCGCCGCCAATGCAAGAACGCGGTAAATAGCTCCAGAATCGAGCAAATGAAAGCCTAATTTCTTAGCCAACAACATACAAAGAGTGCCTTTACCTGCACCACTTGGTCCATCTACGGTAATTACCGGAGTGTGAGAGGACATGATTTACTCCACTTAGTTTTTATGCGGCTTGCTTGCTCGCTTTTGTCGGCGACAAATTATAGTGCTTATCCGTTACAGGCGCTAGGAAGGAATGGTGATATGACTGAAATTTCACAGTGATACAAGCGTCGCTTTTAGGGGGCGACGCTTTTGATAGAGACTTTTATAAAATGATACGCTCAGCGTTTTGCCTGACAGTAGCGGCACCAATGCCTTTCACCAAGCTCAGATCTTCTTTGGTTTTAAAATCGCCATTTTGTTGACGATATTCAACAATCGCTTGTGCTTTTTTAAGTCCAATACCTTTTAACAAAGTAGCAATTTCCTCAGCGGAAGCCTGATTTATATTAACCGTAATTTCAATGCCTTGGTGCGTTTCTACCACCTTTTCTTCTGCTAATGTCGGTGAAAGAGGCAATACGATACTTAGAAGTAACAACCCGAGTTTTGTTTTCAATTTCATATGAACATTTCCTTGTTTATTAATGGGTACCAATATTAATTGAGCTTGGAAATGAGAGGGAATCAAAAAGGTAGAAATTGAAATGGGCTGCATAAGCAGCCCATTTTAAGTTTCATATCAATTACATTACTAGCCTTTATTGGCTCACAACATAATATTCAATGTCTGTATTTTTACGCAAAGTTGTAAGTATCGCAGCCAAATCACGTTGGCTACCGATGCGCTCTAACTGAGCCGTAATTTGATCGTTGTACTGAGGTGTGACTTTAGCCTCAACCTTATGTAGTTCAACAAGAACAATATCACCGTTCATTGCTTTCGCTTGACCGTAAACAACACTATCTGTAGCGGGTTTAGGGAGAGAAAACACCGTACTCGCCAATGGAGAGCTACGATCAATCATTTCCAACTCAGCAAATTTTAACCCACGCTGTTCCAATAAGGATTGGTCACCTTGCTTTAGCGTATCAATCAATTTTGTGGCTAACTCAATCGCTTGTTGTTCGCCTTTGACTTTAGAAAGCTGAGTAACCACTTGCTCTTTCACTTCAGCCAAAGGAAGAACTATTTGTTCCCGAGCATCATCAACACGAACAACGATAACATGTTCTGGGGCAACTTCTAATACCTCAGAATTGAGCCTATCTTCTTTTACCTCTGGGCTTAGAATAGCTTGAAGAACAGCTGGATTTTTAAGAATTTCAGGCGCATCTTGCTGAGAAATAAAATCGGTTTTCTGAATCTTAGCTGAGATAGCGTTTGCTGCTTCATCCAGAGAGTCAGGTGATTCAAATGCCACTTTTTCTAGCTTAGTCTGCAACTCATAAAACTGATCTGCGGCCTTTTGGTCTACCATTTCAGCTTTGATTTCAGAGGCAACCTGTGCGTAGGGCTGTGCGATAGGGGCTTTAACATCATCAAGACGGATAATGTGATAGCCAAATTCAGATTTGACCAACCCTGTGATATCCCCTATCTGTTCGATAGCAAAGGCTGCTTGTTCAAAAGCTGGGTCCATCACATCATGTTCAATCCAACCTAGCGAACCACCCTCTTCTGCGCTTCCTACGTCTTCTGATTTTTCTTTCGCTAAAGTCGCGAAATCAGCGCCAGCATTCAGTTCATCGAGAATCGCCTGCGCTTTAGTTTTATCATCACCTTGAACCAAAATATGGCTTACTTTACGCTGTGCTTGAGTGGAGTATTTGTCTAAATGCTCTTGGTAGTACTGCTCGGCCTGTTCATCAGACACTACAATTTGGTCTTTCAATTGTTGGGCAGAAAGCTCGATATAAGCCACTTTAACCTGCTCTGGACGGGTATAGCGCTCTGCATTTTGTTGATAATATTGAGTAATTTCTTCATCACTCAACTCAACATTTTTAGCAAAGTCGCTGAGTGACAATGTGAGCGCACGGATATCACGGGTTTGAGAGATCAGTTCACTTTGCTGATTAACCTCACCCTGCAACGTAAATTCACTACCTTGGATAGCACTAAGTAACTGGTTACGGATAAGATCACGACGTAGATATTCTGCAAAGCTTTCAGCAGAGAAACCTGCACGGCGAAGAGCCGCTTGATAGATTTCTTGGTCAAACTTACCGCCAGTCTGGAATTGGGGCATGTCTAAAATCATTTTACGAACCTGATCATCGCTCACTCGTAAACCTAGTGATTGTGCATGCTGCTCCAACAATAAATCGTTAACCATACGATCAAGCACTGACTTACGAAATGACTCGACATACTGAGGATCAGCGAGCAAGTTAGCAAAATAATCCCCTAATTGGGATTGCATGCGATTGCGCTCGTTCTGGTACGCTTGTTCAAATTCACCACGGCCAATCTCACTATTGCCAACTTTAGCCGCAGCATTACTGCCACCGCTGACCAAGTAGCTACCGACACCTGCGAATACGAATGATAAGATAATCATTCCTAGAATAATTTTCACCGCGATGCTGTTCACGCCTTCGCGTAATCGATCCATCATAATCTAACTGCTCTCCGGATAAGAAGCTTCACACTTCAGCCTAAAAATTGAATAGCGCGATAATATCAGAAAAAGAAATGCGCATCAGTAGGATGCGCATAATTTCAAAAGGTTCGAATTAATTTTGCGCTTAAGCCGCAAAAAATAACGATTTTGATTAGTTGCAAGCGTCTTTAAGCGCTTTGCCTGCTTTGAAAGCAGGTACTTTTGCTTCTGCGATTTGGATCTCTTCACCCGTTTTAGGGTTACGACCCGTGCGCGCTGCACGAGTGCGAACGCTAAATGTACCAAAGCCAACAAGCGCTACTTGATCGCCAGATTGAAGAGTGCCACTAACGGCTTCGATGAATGCATCAAGAGCACGGCCTGCCGATGCTTTAGAGATGTCAGCGTTTTCTGCGATTTTTTCTACTAATTGTGTTTTATTCACTGTGATTCCCCTTTGCGTCACCCATTATTATTTTTTAACGGTGACTTTTCGTTCCATTAAGTTCCCAAACTAGCTTGAAGCCTTATTACATCTGGGCTGCAAGCTATAGGGGCTTACGTTAGCGCCCAAAAAAAACGCTGACAAGCCTTTTTAAGCCTATCAGCGTGATCTTTTACTTATTTTTGCTGCACATCACTATTTTTTAGCTTCAAATTCAACCCCAGAAGGGTCTCGTTCAAGTGCGATCTTCAAAACTTCATCAATCCATTGAACGGGAATGACTTTTAGATCAGCAATCACATTTGCAGGGATCTCTTCCAAATCACGCTCATTCTCTTTTGGGATCAATACGGTGGTGATACCACCACGATGTGCTGCGAGCAGTTTTTCTTTCAAACCGCCGATAGGTAATACTTCACCACGCAACGTTATCTCACCCGTCATCGCGACTTCCGCTTTCACAGGATTACCCGTCAAGCTAGAGACAAGCGCCGTACACATAGCAATACCCGCGCTTGGGCCATCTTTTGGTGTTGCGCCTTCTGGCACGTGAACGTGAATGTCACGCTTTTCATAGAAATCAGCGTTAATCCCTAATTTCTCGGCGCGTGCGCGAACCACAGTCATCGCAGCTTGAATGGATTCTTGCATCACTTCGCCCAGAGAACCAGTTTGCGTCAACTTGCCTTTGCCAGGCATTGATTCGGTTTCAATAGTCAGCAAATCACCGCCTACTTCTGTCCATGCTAAACCCGTAACTTGGCCAATTTGGTTACTGTCGTCGGCTTTGCCAAAATCACAACGTTGCACACCTAGAAACTCTTTTAAATTCTCTTGGTTGGCTACCACGGTTTTTATGTCTTTATTCAACAAGATTTTCTTCACCGCTTTACGGCAAATTTTTGAAATCTCTCGCTCTAAGCTTCGTACGCCCGCCTCACGTGTGTAATAACGGATAATACCAATAATGGCTGAATCTTCGATAACAATTTCATGAGGCTTCAAACCATTCCGCTCAACTTGCTTAGTCACTAGATGGCGTTTAGCAATATTCAGCTTTTCGTCTTCTGTATATCCGGAAAGGCGGATAACTTCCATACGGTCAAGCAGCGGACCTGGGATGTTCATTGAGTTTGATGTCGCAACAAACATGACATCAGACAAGTCATAGTCCACTTCTAAATAGTGATCGTTAAAGGTGCTATTTTGTTCAGGGTCAAGCACCTCCAACAATGCAGAAGATGGGTCACCACGCATATCTGAAGACATTTTGTCGATTTCATCAAGCAGGAACAGTGGGTTTTTCACGCCAACTTTCGCCATTTTTTGAATCAACTTACCCGGAAGAGAACCGATGTAAGTACGGCGGTGACCACGAATTTCTGCTTCATCACGCACTCCACCTAACGCCATACGGGTATATTGTCGACCTGTTGCCGCCGCTATCGAGCGGCCAAGAGACGTTTTACCAACGCCCGGGGGACCGACAAGACACAAAATTGGCCCTTTCAGCTTGTTGATACGACTTTGTACCGCGAGATATTCTAAAATACGCTCTTTGACACGATCTAAACCGTAGTGATCGGCATTTAAAATCTCTTCAGCTTTTGCCAAATCTTTCTTAACTTTTGAACGTTTGGCCCAAGGAACATTGACCATCCAATCAATATAGCTACGCACAACGGTTGCTTCTGCAGACATTGGAGACATCATCTTTAATTTCTGCAGCTCTTGTTCCGTTTTTTGGCGCGCTTCCTGTGGCATTTTGGAATCGTCAATCTTCTTCTTCAGCATTTCAAATTCATCAGGTGCGTCATCCATCTCACCTAATTCTTTCTGAATCGCTTTCATCTGCTCGTTGAGGTAATACTCACGCTGAGATTTTTCCATCTGCTTTTTAACGCGACCACGAATGCGTTTTTCAACCTGTAATAGATCGATCTCCGCTTCCATTTGTCCCATTAAAAATTCCAAACGTTCACTGACATCAACAATTTCGAGAACTTTTTGTTTTTCAATCAATTTCAATGGCATGTGAGCGGCGATGGTATCAGCCAAACGCGCTGCTTCATCAATCCCATTTAACGACGTTAATACTTCAGGCGGGATTTTCTTATTGAGTTTGATAAAACCATCAAATTGGTTGATTGCGCTACGAACGACGACTTCCTGCTCTTTATCATCCAACTCAGGAGTGACAAGATACTGCGCTTCTGCGGAGAAAAATTCACGCTCGATGAAGCGATCAATTTTCGCTCGCTGTTGGCCTTCAACCAACACTTTCACGGTACCGTCAGGTAATTTCAGAAGTTGTAAAATCGTTGCAACTGTCCCGACTTCAAAAAGATCTTCAATTTTCGGTTCGTCGGTTTCCGCTTGCTTTTGTGCCACAAGTAACACTTGCTTATTGTTATCCATCGCCGCTTCAAGGCATTGGATGGATTTTTCTCTGCCAACAAACAAAGGAATGACCATGTGAGGATAAACCACCACGTCACGTAGAGGTAGTACGGGGATCTCGATACGCTCGGAACGTTCCAAGTTCATATTATTCTCTCTTCCGCTTCAACTGATTACCGAGTATATGGG